>NZ_JAUBPS010000100.1:14094-19895 GCF_036700865.1 Microcoleus sp. S13C4 | reverse complement strand
CTGAGTTTCACACATTTTTTCCCTCAAGGATAGTTCCCCCTTGACAAACCTCTTTCTTCCTTAACTTGTCACCAATGTCTCCTGAGTGTCAATTGCAGCCGCTAGCAACTGAGCCTTTACAGAGGGTTTTCGGCAAGACGATCGCACCATTGTATCGAGCAAGTGTTCGATCGCACCCGGTAAACTCTGGCAAAAACCAGTGTGTACGCGCGATGTCTGAACGATCGTGCTGCGGGGTGCTACGAGCCAGTGAAAGCGCTCTCTGTGGGGAAGTTGACCGATCGCGCCAGATTCCTTGCCGCCTGCACAAATGATGGGAATGACTGCTAGGTGATTACGAATCATTTCCAGATCCAACGTTGAGTCGATCGCCATCAAGCGCTGTTCATCAATTTCGATACGGGCTTCGAGGAATTTTTTCGTACCGCAGGAAACGATCGCCCCCACGTTGATAAACTCCTCGCGCTCAACTTTGGGAACGACGCGGATAATGGCGTAATCATACAGAAATCGATCGGGCACTAATCGCTTCCTCCAAAAAAATATGTGGTGATTCTAGCCGATTTAGCAGGTACTCAATATAAGCATCCCGATGTTGGTTGCTATCGCTGAAAGGAGAATCTCCCACCAGCCAAGTATCAGGAATTAGTTTAACAATGTTGCGAATGATGTCCGGGGTTAGCGTTTGAGTCATCTTTGAATTTGCCGCTTCCAGCGTACTAGCAAAACGCAGCAGAACGTGGTCTTTGATTGGGGGGAAACGATCGCGGCTGCGCGAGAGATAATCTTTCCAGGTGTGGTGGAAGTAGAGGGCTGCACCGTGATCGATCAGCCAAAGCCGGCGGTGCCATACCAGCATATTTGCATTGCGCGGCGTGCGATCGATGTTGGTCACAAAAGCATCGAACCAGACGATTTTTGAGGCCAAATCCGCCTCGGACTTCCCCGCTATCGGGTCAAATGTGATGGAACCGGGGAGATAGTCGAGGGCGAGGTTGAGGCCTGCACTTGCTCGGATCAAATCTTGAATTTCCGGGTCAGGCTCAGTGCGAGCCAGTTCGGGATCAACATCAACAAAGACGAGTTCGGGGATGGGGAGTCCGGAGGCGCGAGCAATCTCTCCCGCAACGAGCTCCGCGATCAGAGATTTGGCTCCCTGGCCGGCACCGCGAAATTTGAGCACGTACATACCATCATCATCTGCTTCGACGATCGCGGGTAGCGACCCGCCCTCGCGCAAGGGAGTGACATATCTGGTAGCAGTGACTGTTCGCAAGCTGATACTCATGCTATTTTCGATTTGCGATTTGAGATTTTCGATGGGAAATCACTGATTTTATGAGGGTTTAGAGCACGGGCTTACAGACAGTTGGATTCTTTCTTTTAACTGGGACTGATGTTAAGTAGTTTGTTTAGTAAACTGATGACCAAAAGGACACAACTAATGTTGTGTCCCTACGGAATTTGGCCAAATCTTGCTTTGAGACAGTCATTAGTCATCAGTTATTAATCAACTAATAACTCATGACTAACCACTAATCAGTTGTACTAACGTGGTCTATTCTCTCTAATTGCCAGAGAATTTGGTTGCCTTCGCGCCGCACCCGCGAAACTACCCAATTTCGCCAAACCCAGTTGTCTCCACGACTGGTGACAGCGCTGGCATTTACATCCATCAAATCAGCCAGTTCAGAACTGGTAATCAAGTAGCCTTTGGTCGCAACCTCGTCGGCGATGTGCAACGTTTCGATCAGATTGCGGAGGTCTTGAACCCTCACCTCGCGGGGCAAGTTCTCCAGGGTATCGGCAGTTGAATCCATCATGGTAGAGTTGGAGCTCGGAAGGTCAGAAGTTATGACATAGGATTCTATCGTTTTGTTACCAGTTGCGTCCGTTTCTTCCGAAACAATTGTGTTGTCAAAGTGTAGGGGCTGTGCCCCCGTGCCCGCCCCGGCCTCGTCTCCCGTTGGTTTCTGCTGTTGCAGTTCGGGAGTGAGATTGTGCGAGAAGCTGCGGGCGATTTCATCGCATCTGTCGTTGTAGAAGTCGCCGGAGTGACCTCGGACGTGTTCCCACTGGATTTGTCGGGAATTCAGCTTGTCTAGCAGATGCCAGAGGTCTTGGTTGACAACATCTTTGCCCGTTGAGGTTTTCCAGCCTTTATTTTTCCAGCCTTGAATCCATTTAGTGATGCCGTTTTTAACGTATTCGCTGTCGGTGTAAACGGTGACTGGTTCGGTTTGACCGGAATTGGCAAAAAATTCCAGCGCAGCGACGGCGGCCTGCATTTCCATGCGGTTGTTAGTAGTTTGGGGGTCTCCACCCCCGAGTTCGTGACAGTTGCCGTCGGCGAAACAAACTACTGCACCCCAGCCACCTGGGCCTGGGTTGCCGGAACAAGCGCCGTCTGTGTAGAGGCTTTTGATTTTGGGAATTGTCATGAGCGAATTAATGTGTAATTTACAGGTAAGTTGTTTGCAAGTGCGATAATTAAGGCAATTGAGATAGTTTTACTTACTGCTATGAAAAATGCCAACTTAAAGATTAAAAAGGTTGCGCTATTTATTTGTCCGTTTTCTTTGTTAATTTTTAATACTTTCGCGCAAGCACAGCCCATAGTGCCTGCTGCTGACGGTACGGGTACTGTTGTCACCCCCAGCGGCAACCGTTATGATATCAACGGCGGCAGTTTGTCGGGAGATGGCGCGAATCTTTTTCACAGTTTTGGGCAGTTCGGCTTGAATGAAGGTCAAATTGCTAATTTTCTGACTAATTCGGCTATTCAAAATATATTAGCTCGAATTGCTGGGGGGGACGCTTCGCTAATTAACGGTTTAATTACTGTCACGGGCGGCAATTCTAATCTTTTTCTAATTAATCCTGCGGGGATTGTGTTTGGCCCGAACGCGAGTTTGAATGTGCCGGCGGCTTTTACTGCAACTACTGCTACTGGTGTCGGTTTTGGTTCTAATTGGTTTAATGCTGCTGGTACAAATAATTTTAGCGCCTTGGTTGGTACGCCAAATGCTTTTTATTTTGGTGCGGGTGTACCGGGAAGTATTTTTAATGCTGGCAATTTAGCGGTGAATCCTGGGCAAAATTTGGCTTTGCTTGGCGGTACGGTTGTTAGTACCGGGCAGTTGTCCGCTGCGGGCGGACAAATTACTGTTGCTGCTGTTGGGGGAGATCAGGTTCTCCGCATTAGTCAACCGGGGCATTTGTTGAGTTTGGAAATAGCAGCGGGCGGAAATTTTGGTAATTCTGAACAGACTTTGAATCCTGTTTCTTTGCCGCAGTTGCTGACAGGTACTGGGCAAAATCAGGCGGCGGGTGTTGCGGTTGCGGATGACGGTTCTGTGCGGCTTGTGGGCTCTGGTTTGCAGGTGAATTCTGGGGATGTGGCGATTGCTGCTAATGTGTCTGGGCTGCCGCAGTTGAATGCTGGAGGTGCGAATTTATGGGCTGCGGAAAATCTCACGTTAGCGGGCGCTAGGCTGCAAACGACGGGGGATTTGAGTTTGCTGGGTGGGGATGCGGTGCGGGTCAGGGACAGCGCCCAGAATCCTTTTTTGGCGCAGGCTGGCGGGAATTTATACATTCAGGGCGATCGCACTATTGATATTCTCACTCAAAATGCGATCGGCGGCTTATCTCTTCCCCCGCAATTCCAAAGCGGCGGCAATTTGAGTTTGGTTAGCAACGGTGTTATTTCGGGGGATTCCCACTTTGTTTCTGGTGGCAATTTTTCAATTCGCAATTTGTCGGGAATGCCGGGAAACTTTCTCAGTTTATTTGACCCGATTATCAGTTCGGAAGGAGATGTTTTCTTTGGAGATTATACCGGAGTTGCGCTGAAAGTCGAGGCGAAGGGGAGCATTGTTGCCGAGGATATTACAATTACCGGCCCCGATAGTGCATTGGGTAGGGAAAATGTGAGTGGCGATCCAGATATTGCTATTTTAACCAGCAGTCCGGCTTTAATTCTGCGGGCTGGAGTGCAAAATTTGGCAAATTCTCCTAATCCTGCTACGGACAGTTTAGGTGAAGATGCAATATTTATAGATTCATTACTATCGAATAACTTGATTTCTGTTGAAAACATTTCGGCAGGGGGGCCGGTGATTTTGTCAGCGCCGGGAAGTATCGCAACTAGAGATATTAATGGCGGTCAAATTAGTCTCGAAAGCAGGGAAGCCGGAGTGCTAGTTGGGGGCAGATTAACGTCTAGTTCGACAATTAATATTCAAGCTAATGACAATATTATATTGACAAGTGACATTTCTCGTGCTGATATCAACGGCAGTATTAGCCTGAATACTGTTCGAGGCAATATAGTAACAGGGTCGATCGATACTGGGACTTCCGGGGCGATCGAACTCAGAGCTTTTGGCAATGTGAATTTTGGGACGTTGCAGGGATCTAATGTTGATATTACCAGTAACTCCGGGGCATTGGGGGTTTTGACTGATGCCAATACCATTGTGCCTAATACTATACCAGCCAATATTACAGCAACTGAGAATATCAATTTGACAGCTTTTAGGGACTTAACGGTAGGCAATCTCACCGCTGCGACTGTCAATGCTAGCAGCAGCAATGGGAGTGTTAACACGGGGGCGAGCGCTACTTCTGGTGATGTCAGAATTCTAGCGGGACAGGAAATCAACACAGGAGCAATAACTGTTAATCCTGTCGCCACAAATCTAGTTAATCCCCTCATTCCTACAGTAAATTTGGATGCACAAACTAATATGAATGTGGCCTCGGTTAACGCTGGCACTGGCACTATTAATTTGAGAGCATCCAGGGATTTAAATGCAGGGAATTTGCAAGGTGGAGCCGTTGAAGTCAATAGCGCTCAGGGAAATATTGCGCTCGGAAATACTACATCTCTTGGGAAGATTAATATAATAGGTTCGGGAAATGTAAATTCGGGGAATTTGCTGGGAGCAATAGTTAATATAAATAGCAATTCGGGAAGTATTAATACTGAAACCGCTACAGCAACAGAAAATACTCTCAATTTAACAGCGCTGCTAAATGTAAATTCCGGGGATTTGCTGGGAGTAGGAGTTAATGTAAACAGCAATGCGGGAAGTATTAATATTGGCAATATCGACGCCACAACAGGAAATGTCAATTTGACCAGTTCTGGCAATGCAAATTCCCGAGATTTGCGGGGAGTTGGAGTTAATGTAACTAGCAATACGGGAAGTATTAATATTGGCAATACGGACGCCACTACAGGAAATGTGAATTTAACAGCGCCGCTTGATGTAAATTCACGAGACTTGCAGGGAGTTGCAGTTGATGTCACTAGCAGCAGGGGAACAGTCAGCACTGGCAATATAAGTGCTGCCCAAAGTGTCGGAATTTTAGCGGGGAACCAAATCGCAATTGGGCGAATAAATGTTAATCCTGTTGTTAGTGCCGATCGCACTTCTACAGTAAATCTTAACGCTCAAAATGATATCAGTGTTGCATCGATCAATGCTGCGGGCGGTAATGTTGAGATCGCAACTCCGGGTTTAGTTCGAGTGACGGGTACTTTTGACCAAAACGGCACTCCTGTTAGCGTCTCGACTCTTGGTAGCATTCAACCGGGTACAGTTACGATCCGCCACGGCGGCGGCGATGTCAATCCGCCAATACCTTTTGCGGTGGGAGATGCGACGACTAACGGTACTGCTGGGGCGATCGCCAGCAATGCTTTAGGTACGATTACTCAGGGGCAATCTTTCATAAATTCTTACACTCAAGGCAATAGTGCGATCGTCACTACTAATCAACCAACAACTCAA
>NZ_JAUBPS010000100.1:0-13994 GCF_036700865.1 Microcoleus sp. S13C4 | reverse complement strand
CCCGGTACAACTCAACCCGGTACAACTCAACCCGGTACAACTCAACCCGGTACAACTCAACCCGGTACAACTCAACCCGGTACAACTCAACCGCCACCATCGCCAAGCGGTAGATTTCCATTAGATAGAAGCCGGGTTTTCCCCGATCGCAACCAACCCTTTACCCGCGAACAACGGCAGAACCAAAACAGAATATCGCGAGATATAGGAAAACCCGGAGAAAGGATGCCGCCCGAAAGAATGCTACCTCCCAGAGGACTGAGAAATTTTATCAATTCCAATATCAGAGATTCTGTTATTCAGTCAGCATTTCGCGGCGATATCGGCAGGAATTTGGAGGCCGGCAAAATATCGGAAGCTTTGTCTCTGCTGGACAAATCTTTCAGCCAAGAATTCGGGGAATATTTCGGACTCAACATTAGCAACGACTTGGTATCCCCAGAGGAAATACAAAAAAAGTTAGCATCGGTGGGCGCACAAACCGGCACGAAACCCAGCTTAATTTATCTGTTCTCGCAGCCCGAAGAATTAAATTTAATGCTGATCACTTCTTGCGGTGAAGTGGTTCACAAAAGTGTACCGGCTGCGAACCGGGCAGAACTGCTGAAAGTTGTCACTCAGTTCAGGGATGAGATTACCAAACCGGGAGTGCGGGCTACTACGAGTTATCTACCATCTTCCCAACAGCTTTATAAGTGGATGATTGCGCCTTTAGAGGACAGTTTGAAAAAGTGCGGAACGGATACTATTTCCTTTGTTGTCGATCGAGGTTTGAGAGGTATGCCCTTTGCTGCTTTGCACGACGGACAGCAATTTTTGGTGGAAAAGTACAATCTCAGCCTGATGCCCAGCATTAATTTAACAGATACTCGCTACGTAGATCTCAGAAATTCTCAAGTTTTAGCCATGGGTGCGTCGCAATTTTCCGAGTTGAATCCTTTGCCTGCTGTTCCTGCGGAAATAGCGGCTATTTCCAGAGAGTGGCCGGGAGTTAGTTTTCTGAATGAGGATTTCACTTTGGATAATTTGAAGCGACAGCATCAAAGCCGGCCTTTTGGCATTATTCACTTAGCTACTCACGGCGAATTTCGACCTGGAGTACCGAATAATTCTTTTATTCAATTATGGAATAGTCGGCTGCGACTGGATCAATTGCGGGATTTGAGATTGAATGATCCGCAGGTGAATCTGTTAGTTTTAAGTGCTTGTCGGACTGCGGTGGGAGATGCACAGGCGGAGTTGGGTTTCGGGGGGTTGGCGCTGCAAGCGGGGGTGCAAACGGCTTTGGGAAGTTTGTGGTACGTGAGTGATGAAGGTACTTTGGGATTGATGAGTGAGTTTTACCAGCAGTTGAAGACAGCGCGAATTAAGGGGGCGGCGCTGCGACAAGCGCAAATTGCGATGTTGCGGGGGGATGTGCGTTTGGAGGGTGGCCGATTGCGGGGTTTGAGTCGGGGTGAGGGGGTGGAGTTGCCGACTTCGCTGCAAGGGTTTGCGGATTTGAAGTTGTCGCATCCTTATTATTGGTCGGCTTTTGTGATGATTGGGAGTCCTTGGTAATTGGTGATTAGTGATTTGTCATTTGTTATTGGTTGAATATCAATGATTTTTCGGGAAAAGTCGATCGCCCGCAAGCAAGCAAGTTCCGAGTGCGATCGCCCTTTTCACTATTTTTTATGCCGAGTCCGCCACCACACGATCACTTGATATCGTTTCCGGTTGCACCGGAATTATTACAGCGGTTCCCGCTGTATCTCCAAAAAAAACCTGAAACCGAAGTTAAGCCTAAGCTAAAATCTAATTTATTGAGAAGTCTAATGAATAAATTATTCAGTCCTCTTTTAGAGGACTTGCGCTATTAGCCAGGGGTTTAAAACCCCTGGCGGTATTTGGGGTTAAGTGATATTTCAGATTAAGTTGACACCAATCAATGGGCATTGACGTGTCCCTAAAAGGGCTTAATGTCGCACTTGCACCAAAGAAACCCGGTTTTTTTTACCAAATCTACTGACTGAAACGAAGTATTATCGTAAAAACCCGGTTTCTTGACTCTCATGCGTAAGTCCTACTGAACTAAAGCTTGCCGCTGAGCCTCCAACAATTCTTGAATTCCCGTTTCTGCCAAATCCAAAATTTGATTTAACTGACTCCGGCTGAAACTTCCTTCTTCCGCCGTTCCCTGAACTTCGATGATATTCAAATCTCCATTCATCACCACATTACAATCAATTTCAGCCGCCACATCTTCAACATAATTCAAATCTAAAAACGGCTCGCCTTCCAAAAGTCCGACAGACACGGCCGCCACTTGACGAATAATAGGCGATCGCACCAAATCACCTTTTTGCACCAACTTATTCAAAGCATCAGCCACAGCCACAAAACCGCCAGTAATTGAAGTCGTGCGAGTCCCAGCGTCCGCTTGCAAAACATCCGCATCCACAAGTATTGTGCGTTCCCCCAATAGTTGCATATCCAAGCACGATCGCAAACTACGCCCAATCAACCGCTGAATCTCTTGAGTCCGTCCCGATAATTTCATAAATTCCCGCTCTTGTCGCTGCGGCGTAGATCCTGGCAACATTCGGTATTCCGCTGTCAGCCAACCTTGTCCGGTATTCTCCAGAAATCTAGGCACTCCCGGCTTGATTGTAACGCTGCAAAGTACCTGAGTATCGCCACTTTTTGCGAGCACCGAGCCGCTAGCAAATTTGGTAAACTGTCGATCGAAACTAATCGGACGAAGTTGATTTGGTTGTCTGCCATCTGGACGCTGGAAAGACATAATATTTAGGTAATTGGTAATGGGTAATTGGGCATTAAAAATTTAAAATTGGGTATTAATCTTCCGGTTTTTTTTGATTCGGCCAATATGCAGTCATTCAATCTAAAATCTAAAATCTAAAATCTTAGGTCGATTGACCTTTAGCCTCGATCAATTGGAGAATATCCTGCTGGACTTGTTCTGGCGATTGATCGCCATCAACAGTTAACAGTTTGTTGCGGTATTCGTAATACTCTAAAAGAGGAATAGTGCGTTCGTGAAACAAATCGAGCCGACGCTGTAAAATTTCAGGATGGTCATCCGATCGAGCGCGATCGATCGACCTACTCAACAAAACCTTGATCGGCACTTTCAGCCAAACGGCCCAATCTAGCTCCTGCGCCAAATCCTCTAATAAAAAATCCAACTCCTCAGCTTGAAAAGCCGTTCGCGGATAGCCCTCCAACACCCAGCCATTAAAGACATCCCACAGCAGCAGTCGGCGGCGAAAGAATTGAATCATAGTTGCGTCGGGAACTAATTCCCCTCTTTCGACATAAGACACCGCCAGCTTGCCTAAATCTGTGTCTTCTGCGATCGCCTCCCGTAGAATGTCCCCCACAGCCAGCAAAGGAAGGCTCAAATTGCTGCACAGTAGTTCAGCCTGAGTTCCCTTTCCCGCTCCTGGCCCGCCCAGAATAACCACTCTCACAGTCCCTGCTCCTAGTGCCGCGACATTCAAATTTTACGCGATGTGTGTACGTTTTCTTAAAAGCCCTGGACGCCGCAAGACTCTCATCACCTTGGTTTTTCACCCTATAACTGTATAAATGTCAAGCTCCACGCCGTATTTTAGTAAAAAACCCCGTTTCTGCGTAAGTGCTAATTGAGTTCAAAAATCGAACAAATGACTGCGAATGCCACTGCAGCTAGCTTTTGACAAATTGTATATCTAGCGTTCGATCCGATGTGCACTCGGCCCCGTACACTATATATTGTTAAGCAGGCTTCAGCCACGCCAAGGTCGGAGCTGCACTCAAGACTTAGTTGCTGATTAAATATTGCCCTATGGTTGCTCAGTTACAAACCCCTAAACTAAATTTAACCCACAGCTTGCCCTACACAGTTCAAGGGCTGGTGCAAGTCTTTACAGGCCCGCACCGCTGCTTTTTTACCAGTGTCATGGCTCAGGCCCTCAGAATTGCAGGACAGGGAGCTCCGGTGCTGGCGGTGCAGTTCCTCAAAGGGGGAATTAATCAAGGGCACCAGCATCCGGTGCGGCTGGGGCAAAATTTAGATTGGGTGCGCTGCGATTTGTCACGCTGCATTGAGAATGCCGATTTAGATGAGCTGGAGACGCGATCGATCGAACAATTGTGGCAGTATGTTCAAAATGCGGTGCGCGAAGGTCGTTATTCGTTAGTTATTCTCGATGAATTGAGTTTAGCGGTTAATTTGGGCTTGATTCCCGAAGCCGAAGTGGTGGCATTGATTGACAACAAGCCGCATCATTTGGATATGATTTTTACCGGGCCATCCATGCCCCAAAGAATTTTGGATGTTGCCGACCAAATTACTGAAATTCGCCGCAGTTAAGGACAATGATTCAAGTTGCCATCGCCTGTTTAGCGGTCGCATTTTTTATGTAAAAAAACAGTATTTAAAAAAAGAGGCGATCGCTTAGCTCAAAGAGCGATCGCACGCTGATCAATTTACCAGCGACGTTACGCTTGAACTACCGGATCGAACACAACACTCAATCGATCTGCCGGCACCATCCGCTTGAGAATTTTCAAGTGACCGTCTGCATCAGACCAACTGCGAAACTCACCCACAACCACCTTTTCCACATTTGGAAGCGAGCGAACTATAGTCCACGGCTTGAGACGTTTTTCTTGCAACATACTAAATAAATCTCCTTGGTAAATTGGAGCCCAAGCCAGTCCCCATGGTTGGCCACCGCCGAGGACTGGCTTTTGACTTTGCAAACTTGCCCTTCTCTAAGAACATAGCACAAAAAAAAGGGTTTGTGATTATATCTTATTTTCCCCTTTTTTTAGAGCTAATTTCTACATAACAAATGATTAAACTCAAAATTTATTAACTCTTTAATTCCCAACTCAAAACTCTTTCATGACTAACACTTCGACTTCGCTTGGGGTGCGGCCTCACTAATAAATTCTGCCTTCTACCTTCTAGCTTCGTTCTACAAATCCCGCCGCGACAGCAGAAACCAGATCCCACCCAAACCCAAAACACCGCACAAAACCCCGCCTTCCCACCCAAAAACAGTCCCCCCCGGCAAATGTCCAGGCTTTGCTTTAGAAGTAAAATTAAGCTCCGAATAGTATACCCACTGGCTGTTAACCCGCCACCCCACTCGATCGCCAAACTTCTCCCAAACTGTAGCATCATAAACACCAGGCTTTCCCCCCAACTTGAGCCACAAACCCTTTTGCACAGAAAAACCAAATCTGCGGTGACTGTGCCGCACCCAAAGTTGATCGATAGTCTGCAAATCCTTAGCTGGAAACTTCCTAATATCTTCCTCGCTCAAATAACCTCGTGAAACTTGCTGCATCACCTCCAGCATTTTCACAGAAGTTTCCTCATCAGCACCCCGCCAATCTTTAGCAGCGAGCAGCCTTGCCAAGTGAGAATAATCAATACCTTTTTCGGACTCTAAATTCACATAAACTAGCGGAGTATCAGTCACAGGTTGAGTCGGAACCGAAGGACTAACAACTGTTGCCTGCTGCGACTTTTCCAGCACGGGTACAACAACAACAGGAGGTTTTAAAGCATCCAAAACTTCCACAGCCGATTTGTAGCGATCTTTAACATATTCCTGAATCAACTTATCCAAAACCTGACCTAAATCCTGGCTAATTTGTGTTCCTTTCGGCAAAGCCTCCCTCCAAAGCCAGCGGCCTTCAAGCGGATCGTAAAGGTCATCGTGAATGTCTCCGTAGATATCCAGGTAAGGCATAACAGAAGTCAGCAACCGAATGCAAGTCACCCCCAAACTATAAAGGTCGCTAGCAGGAACAGCCCTACCGTGACGCTGTTCTAGAGCCGCGTAGCCAGGAGTTCCCAACTTCGTTCCTGTTTTGGTCGGAGCAGCCGCTACTACCTGCTTAGACACCCCAAAATCTATCAGCACTAACTTACGATCGCGAGAGCGGCGGATCACATTCTCAGGCTTAATATCGCGGTGAATTACATTTCGGTCGTGAACAAACTTCAACAAAGGCAACAAATCTAACAGCAGTTCGCTCGTTTTAACTTCGCTATAAGCACCGTACTTGTCTAACTCATCCTTTAAATTATTCCCATCAATAAACTCTTGCACTAAATACAAGCGCCCATCTTCCTCAAAATAAGAAATTAACTGAGGAATTTGCGGGTGCTTCAGTTCATATAACCGCCTTGCCTCTTGTTCAAAGAGTCGAACATATTTTTTAAAATGACCAGGTTTCCGTTGAAATTCTTGAGGGGGTGACAACTGTTTTATCACGCACAATTCCTCAAATTTTCCATGATTAACAGCTCGAAAAGTCCGGCCAAATCCTCCGTCGCGCAGAGGCTCAGTTGCTGCATAAAGGTCTTTTAGCAGCAGCTTTGAACCACAATTAAGACAATACTTTGTGCCTGGGGGGTTCTGACGCTTGTCTCTTGGGCAATCGAGATTAAGGCAGTATGTCATATATTAAAAAAAATGCGAACCAATTTATACTCAGGGTTTAATATTATTCAAGAGTCCGATCGCGAGCTGGTTTTTGTAGAGGCGACACCTCGAACCTTACTCCGGCGGCTGCCACCGGAGCGATCAGAGGGTGCACTCTCGCCCGAGTGCCCCTGAGCAAGTATAACTCTCTTGAGGGTTTGACCTCAAACTCAAAGTCCACATCTAACCTTAGACTCCGCTCCGTGCAAAACATTTGATTTAGCGGTCAAAGAGCCACCAGATCAAACAGAAATAGTAATTTATTACCAGCCCCGTGAGCTCTGCAACGCCAAAAAAACTGAGGATTCCGCCTGAGATATAATTTTATTGCCAGAGAGAAGCACACTAACGGGAGCTACAGCTTCGGTCAACTTCGAGCGGCTTTAATATTTTAGCAGCATAATTTATTAGCTAACCCGGCGGAATCAACAATCCAAAACTCCCCAACAAACGCACGTTAAAATAAAGACTAGCTACCGCGAACGCCATCCGATCGCGACCAGACAATTAGCCAGTTTTCCCTGTTTCCTTTTCTCAGCTATTACCAGTTACATCTATTTCCATAGGTCTACTTAATTAGGAACCGTCAGTGACACCAAAACTACAGCCCTCTAAAACTCCAAACTCCCGCCAAAAATCACCAAAAGTACCTTGGTTCGAGCGGTTCATGGCACTGGTCGCCCTAGGAAATTTAAGCCTAATATTATTTGACATAACTTACGTGCCGGGGCGAGATTTCTACCTCCGGCAACTGCCAGTTCTAACTCAAGTATACGACCCATTTAAAGGAATTAAACCCCACCGAGACACCCAGCAATATCTAGAAACGTTAGAAAAATTAAAAATTCAAGTAGTGCAAACAGGGTTGCCATCTCCCCAAGTAGCAGCAAAATTGCAGGAAATAAACAATCTGAGCGCGAAAATGATCGATGAAGATCCCTTTCGAGTAGCATCAAAAAGTGGCACCCTAGAAAAAATAAAAGACCGGATGCGCGATCGCGCCCCTAATCCCCAAGACTCCGCTAAACAATCATTCCAAAGATTCTGGAGCCAAGACTATTTAAACAAACAAGGTTGGCAAAAAGAAATCAAGTGGTTTGATGCCAAAATCAAGCCATTAATCGCCACCAACTATTTCCGCGAGATTGGAGAAAACGGCGAATTCACCGATCACTTCTGGCTAATCGACCTGCCATTTATTGCCATATTCGCGATCGAATTTCTAGCCCGTACCTACTTGATCAGCCGCCGGCACCGCAGCGTCACTTGGCGAGCAGCCATGCTCTGGCGATGGTACGACATCTTCCTGCTCCTCCCATTCTGGCGCCTGTTGCGAATATTACCCGTCACAATTCGCATCCACCAAGCCAAAATGCCAGATCTCCAACCCATACGCACCCAAATCAGCCGAGGTTTCGTCGCCAACTTCGCTCAAGAATTGACTGAAGTTGTAGTAATTCAACTCATCAACCAGATGCAGCAATCAATTACCACAGGTGAACTCGCTCGTCAACTATTTCAATCTCAAAAACAGCGCTATCTAGACATCAACAATATCAATGAAATAGAAGCGATCGCCACCCATCTAGTCCAAATAACCGTCTACAAAGTCCTCCCCCAACTCCAGCCAGACCTAGAAGCCCTTCTCCGGTACAATATTGAAACATTCCTCAAACAATCCCCCCTGTATGAAGGATGGAAGCAAGTACCCGGCCTGGGAAACCTGCCTAAACAGCTAGCAGAGCAATTAGTTGCAGAACTCTCAAAATTAGTCACCCTCGGCCCCCAAGATGCCTACGAAGCCTTCAAAATCGCCAGCGAAGACCCCATAAGCATCAAACTCTCAAGCCAGCTAGTCCAACATTTCGGGCAAGCTTTAGGAACCGAACTGCAACAGCAGCAAACCTGGCAAGAAATACAACTGCTGCTGTGCGACTTCCTAGAAGAGTTCAAAATCAACTACATTCAGCGGTTGAGCGAAGAAGACTTCGAGAAAATTTTAGAACAAGCCAAAGAACTGCAACGGATAGCCCCGCGCTAGGGCAAGTCTCGCCACGGGATGCCCGCTGGGTAGCGGTACAAAACCGCTTCCACGAACAACCGATTGTAGGCAAGCTGTCCTACCCACATCGCCTTCACCTCCGCGCAACAAATCTTTGATCCTTTGCCACTGTTCATCCCCTAGGCCATAACGGTGGCTTTTTACGGCGATCGAATCCTTCTAGTCGGCTGTATCTCTACTTCACCTTCCTTTACCTCAACTGATGACAGGCCCTAGCCTCTAGGATTTGAAGAACCTTAAAATCCGAGTCCGCCCTCGGTTCATCTCTAATACCAAATTCACTATTAAGCTGACATAGTTTCCCAGAATAAAAAGAATAGCCCTCAGCTTTCTCCTCTGTCATAATCCCTTCTGCTGCACCGCTTTACTTATTTTTTTCGTGCCCAATTAGCAATTAGCAATTACCCTGCGGTAACTCCTGCAAATGAAACTTGCTTGAATTGTAAAGTTTCATGTGCGATCGGCATTCTCTACGAGAGTCATCCGCAGGGTTGTGCATCAAATCTTCAGCGCGGTAGTGAGTTAGACCGCCGTTAGGGTTCTCACCGGCCTGGGGTGTCATGTTTTTAGCGAGAAAGGTCAATTTTTTTAGACGTATATTATATCAATTTATATGTAAGTTTGATGAGATTCTACTTTTTAGAGTCCCTCTGTAAAGTAAAGTTAAAAACTCCTACAAATAGCTCTAAACCAAGTAATCTATTAGATATGATTGCTCATTGGTTTCCTAAAGGATAAAATAAGTGAGCCCTTATAGGAAAAAATAATGCCCGTCAGTCTCTTTAGTCATATCTTATTATACCGCTATCACCGAAAAGACGTAAGTAGTCATTCTTGTTTAAGCAAGTTACTGTCTCAAACTTTTCACTAACTATTATAGATTGCTTTTCAATATATATTTCCTCAGCCTCATTTCACTAAATCCCCTGAGATTTTTCAGGCAACTCGTTACCCCAGGAGTAACACCAAATCAATGTCACACACATCTCCAACCACTTTTCTGTCAAACCGTTCTCAAAAAAAGCTGTCACTTCGCCTGATTTTAGTATTGCCATTCGTCGTGCAAATTTTTGCCGCCGTCGGGCTGACAGGCTGGCTCTCCTTACGGAACGGACAAAAAGCAGTCAACGAAGTTGCTAGCCAGTTGCGGAGTGAAATTACGGCCCGCATCCAGCAGCAGCTCAACACATACCTAGATACAGCCCCTCGCGTTAATCAACTGAATGCCAGTGCCCTTCGACTAGGATACTTAAATCCAGACGAATTGGAGAGTACGGAGCGCTATTTGTGGGAGCAAATTCAAGCCTTTCCTTCTCTGCCCAATATGGGTTTTGCTACTAAAACTGGAGAATTCATTGCCATTGAACGCCAAGAAAATGGCAAAATAGTTTTTAAAATAGCAGACAAAGAGCATCGGAATGAACTTCATATTTATGAATCTGATAGCAAAGGCAATCAAACGAAGCTCTTAAAAGTCTCCCGAAACTACAATATATTCAGCCGTTCATGGTATAAAGACAGTGTACGCTTAGGCAAGCCCACATGGAGCGAAATTTTTTCCCTTACAGGTCAGAAAACGCTCTCGCTTCCTGCCGGACATCCTGTTTATGACGAAAGTGGCGAGCTGCGGGGGGTATTCGTTGCTAATTTTCTGATCTCTTTCCTCAGTGACTTCCTGCACAGCTTAAACATTGGTCGTTCGGGACAAACATTCATTATCGAACGTTCTGGACTCCTAGTAGGCAGTTCAACTCTCAAAGAAGTATTTATCACCAACAATGACAAGCTCGATCGGCTGAATGCTTTAGACAGCACAGATGATTTAATTCGGCTGACAACAGCACATTTAAAAGAACACTTTGGCGACCTCACTAAAATTAATAGCTCTCAGCAATTAGATTTTACGATCGCCCGCCAGCGGCAATTCCTCCAAGTTATGCCCTTTCAGGATAGCCGAGGATTGGACTGGCTGATCGTGGTCGTAGTTCCTGAAAGCGATTTCATGGATCAAATTAACGCCAATACCCAGACTACCATTTTGTTGTGTTTGGGAGCCTTAACGCTGGCTACCGTTTTGGGAATCCTAACCGCACGCTGGATTACCAGCCCGATTCTCCGTTTGAGCGCAGCTTCTAGGGCGATCGCCAGTGGGGATTTAGACAAAAGTGTGCAGATAAAAGGCGCAGAGGAATTAGAAGTTCTGGGTCAGTCTTTCAACCAAATGGCCCAGCAGTTGCGGGAATCTTTTAATGCGTTAGCAAAAACTAATTCCGAGCTAGAAATTAGAGTAGAAGAACGCACCGCTGAACTCACGGAAGCCAAACAAATCGCTGATACCGCCAACCAAGCTAAAAGTGAATTTTTAGCGAATATGAGTCACGAATTGAGAACGCCCCTCAATGGCATTTTAGGGTACGCTCAAATCCTAGAACAATCGACAACGATGGCTCCGAAAGAACTCCAAGGCATCAGTATCATTCACCAGTGTGGCTCCCACCTGCTCACCCTCATCAATGATATCTTAGACCTCGCTAAAATTGAAGCCCAGAAATTTGAACTGTACGCAAAAGATTTCCCTTTTCCTTCCTTTTTGCACGGAGTCGCGGAAATCTGCCGCATCCGAGCCGAACAAAAAGGAATTGCTTTTGTTTATCAACCCTGTCTTGGAATGCCTCCTGGCATCCACGCTGACGAAAAACGGTTGCGACAGGTACTCATTAACTTACTGAGCAATGCAATTAAGTTTACCGAGTCGGGAGGGGTGACTTTTAAGATAGAATATCTGGAAATGGGGATAGGTGAAAAGTTAGAAAGCAATCAGCAAAAACCCCCCTCACCAATTCATAAAATTCGCTTTCAAATTGAAGATACTGGCGTTGGTATGACACCAGAACAATTAAAAAAAATATTTTTGCCTTTTGAACAGGTAGGAGACAGCAAGCGTCAGGCAGAAGGAACCGGGCTCGGTTTGGCAATTAGCCAGAAAATTGTCGAAATGATGCGTAGTACAATTCAAGTAAAAAGTCAGTCAGGAGCAGGCAGTGTTTTTTGGCTAGATTTGGATTTACCGGCAGCGACAGAGTGGGGAAATACAGCCACGATTGCCAAGGAAAGAAAACTGGTTGGTTACCAAGGTAGAAAGCAGAAAATTTTGGTAGTGGATGACAAATGGGAAAATATCTCAGTCATTGTCAATCTGCTAGAACCCCTCGGATTTGAAGTTACCGAAGCTAAAAACGGTCAAGAGGGTTTAGACCAAGTAGCACAGTTTCAGTTCGATCTGATTATCACTGACTTGGTGATGCCAGTGTTAGATGGCTTTGAGATGATGCGCCGTATCCGAAATTTGCCACACTATAAAGAGGTGGCAATCATTGCTTCATCTGCCAGTGTATTTGCTACGGATCAACATAGAAGCTTGGAGGGTGGAGCAAACGATTTTCTCGGTAAGCCCGTGCAGATAGAAGAGCTATTTGATATGTTGCAAAAATATTTGAAACTTGAATGGATATATGACGAACGAAAAAATGAAAAAATCAGCACTATTCCCCTTTCCTCTGCTCCTTCACCAATTTCTGAATCAACCCCTTTAATTGCTCCCCCGCTAGGAGAAATGGAACTTTTATTTGAACTGGCAATGAGAGGCAACCTGAAAGGAATTGTGAAGCGCAGTGAACACCTAGAAAAGTTGGATAAGAAATTTTCGTCGTTTGCTGTAGAGCTGCGCCAGTTAGCCCAAGGCTATCAGGTCAAAAAAATCAAAGAGTTTATTACATCCCACCGAACAGAAAAAGAATGAAGGTAGAAAATATGGAAACCAGCACCATCTTAATTGTCGATGACAACCCTAGTAATCTGGACGTGCTTTCTGAAGCTTTAGCGGGTTCAGGATGGGAGATATTGGTAGCAACTGATGGCGAAACTGCTATCGAACAGGCTGAATATAGTCAGCCTGATTTGATTCTGTTAGATGTGATGATGCCAGGAATTGACGGGTTTGAAACCTGTCATCGGTTGAAGGCAAGTCCATTGACAAACGAAATTTCCGTAATTTTTATGACGGCTCTTTCTGATATAGGAGATAAGGTCAAGGGCTTTAATCTAGGGGCTGTGGATTACATTACTAAACCCTTTGAACAAAAAGAGGTGTTAGCTCGCGTCAACATCCATTTAAAACTGCGTTATTTGACTAAAACTCTCGCAGAGCAAAACCTAATGCTGAAACGGGAAATTGAAGACAGGCTTGCAGCAGAATCAGCGTTATATCAGCTCGCGCAGGAGTTAGAAAAACGGGTGGAAGAACGAACTGCTCAACTTTCTCAAGCTTTGGATAATCTTAAAAAAGCTCAAGTGCAAATCGTTCAAAGTGAAAAAATGGCTTGCCTGGGTCAGCTTGTCGCTGGGGTGGCTCACGAAATTAACAATCCAGTTAGTTTTATCTCCAGCAATCTCCCTCCTGCAAAGGAACATATTGCCGATTTGATCGCGATGGCGAAGCTTTGCCAGTACAGTTTTGCTTCGACATTAGAATTTGAGGAAAAGTCCCAGGAGCTTGATTTAGAGTTTATCGTTGAAGATTTGCCTAAAATTATTGATTCAATGGCTGTAGGAACAGAGCGACTTTATAATCTTTCTATGTCACTGCGTAATTTTTCTCGATTGGATACATCGGCACTCACACCAGTGAATATTCACGATGGCCTAGATAGTACCCTGTTGATTTTAGGTCATCGGCTGAAAGGTAAAGGCCCTCACACAGCTATTAAGGTTATTAAAGAGTACGGTGAACTGCCACTGGTAGAGTGCTATCCTGGGCAACTAAATCAGGTGTTTATGAATATATTAGCGAATGCAATTGATTCTTTAGAAGAGTCTACGATTAGTTGTCCGCTGTGCTGTGAAAAGCAACAGAGCAATGACAATCCGCAGATTCGGATCTGCACTGAAATGCTTCAGGGCGACAGAGTAATGATTCGGATTGCTGACAATGGACTTGGGATAACGCCGGAGATAATGCAGCATTTATTTACGCCGATGTTTACTACCAAATCAGTGGGTAAAGGGACAGGTTTAGGCTTGTCTATTAGCCGTGAGATTGTAGAAGAAAAACATGGAGGTCAGCTTACCTGCATTTCCTCGCCTGAATGGGGGGTAGAGTTTGTAATTGAGATTCCAATTCAGCATTAGTAATCAGAATTCTTTCTGGTGAATGTTTGTGGTGCTGTTTGGTAAATATACCGTTAATCAGGCGATCGCCCATGTCTAATCTACCAATCACCATCACTGTCAAGCTCTTCACCCCCTATCAAGAAGCAGAGGGCTTGTCCGAACTGAAATTAGAATTTCCCAAAGAAACTCCCGTATCTGTAGTTTAGACTAACTAAAGATGAGAACGGTGGTCCAAGAAAAACTAGAGCCACCGTTAAGGAGAGAATGAGGGT
>NZ_JAUBPS010000099.1:0-19998 GCF_036700865.1 Microcoleus sp. S13C4 | reverse complement strand
ATTGACTGGATACTCCTTCATATCTTGCCCTTAAAGTCAAGTACAATTTATACCAAATTAGATGAGCTTACCCTGCTTTAAGCACTGCAAAAAATTCGCGGACACTGTAGGCAATCATGGTATTTTGGTGAAATTTGCCCCAATCCGGCGTTCCTAAGCCGATCGCCTCTACGCCCAACTGGCGGCAGATATAAACAGCGCGGGCTAAGTGAAAGTTTTGGGTAACTAAAACAGCTTTGGTTATGCCAAAAATCTCTTTCGCCCGGTAGCAACTTTCATAGGTGCTAAATCCGGCATAATCGAGAATGATATTATTAGTCGGTACGCCCTGGGCTTCGGCGTACTCCTGCATTGCTTTGACTTCGTTGTAATCGGCGCTGCTATTGTCTCCTGTCATCAAAAGTTTGCCCGCTCGCCCCGCTTTGTACAAATCGACGGCTGCTTGCACTCGATCGGCTAACATTGGGGTGGGAGTGCCGTCTTCCCAAACTCCGGCACCGAAAACAATGGCAATTGGTTCGGCGGGAATCTTAGCTACATCGGTCCGTAGGTAGTTGCTTGTAACTAGCCTGACGTAGTAGTTGAGGGCTAGAGGTGCGATCGCTGAGGTTAATATTAACAGCCCGATGGCAAAGCGCCATGGAATTATAAAGGATTTATGCAACATAAATTCAAGTTAACTTCCCATATAATTACACAAACAACCACCTTCGCCTGTCTCAAAAATGTCTAGTTACGGAATTTACATTATATTAACAAAAATATGATTCAACAACAGCCAAGCTTTGAATTGCTGGAATCATTTTTATGGGAACCAAAAAACGGCTATTTTTTGCTAGACAGACATCTTCAAAGATTAGAGCGATCGGCTAATTATTTTAATTTCCCCCTATCACTAACAGAAGCAAGCAAAGCTTTACAAGAATTAAGTATGACTTGCGGGTCAGTCAAACAAAAAATACGGTTAACAATATCTAGTGAGGGAAACATAACATTACAAGCTCAGACACTAGATAGCGGTATCTTAAAAATCGGTGCATCTGTGGGAATTGCCCGCAAACCGATCGATTCTCAAAACCCATTTCTTTACCACAAGACAACTTACCGATTGCCTTATACAATGGCTTTGGAGTCGCAGCCCGAATATCAGGATGTCTTTCTGTGGAATCAAGATGGAGTTATCACCGAATCCACGATCGCCAATATTGCGATCGATACACCCGCAGGTCTAATCACACCTCCGGTCAAGTGCGGTTTATTACCGGGGACGTTTCGTTCTCAACTTTTAGAGGAGGGAAAACTCAGAGAAGAATTAATTACCTTAGATGATTTGCACAGTACCCAAACTCTATTTCTCATTAACTCCGTTAGGGGTTGGATACGCCTCAAAAAAGAAGCAAGCCGAGATGTTTGGAAAGTTGTAAGTAATGGCTGAGATAACGCTTTCAATCGATTTTAGTAGGTGCGAACTGTGCATCTTACTACTACAGATAGTGTCAAAATTGACTCATTACCTAAGTCCTGAAAGTGTTAATTATAGTGAAATCTATTATGGAAAAAATACAACCTTGGCATTGGCGAAAGCTTCCCCTAAATCAGCGCAGCGGATCTGAAATTTTTCAAATTTTATTTCTCGGTAAAACTGCCGACAGTGCAAGCTCAATATCGGATTGTTTCCGCCGCGATATGGCTGTTCTGCTAGAAAGTCCAGTTACATCTTCTACTAACTTGGCACGATATTCTATTTGTGCAGGTTCTCCCCGGATAATTAACGGTCAATCTCAGCTATGGACACCGCCAGTCGGTGAAATTTTACCTTTTTTACGCGCTCTTTTGGACTCTCAAAATCAAAATTTAGCGGTCAATGTACCGCCGGAAATTCCTTTTACGGGGGGTTGGTTGGGATGGCTAGGTTATGATTTAGCATGGGAAATCGAACACCTGCCCCAACTCAATACCGATCCGCTTCCTTTCCCGGTTAGCTGTTGGTACGAACCAGAATCTTTTGCGGTTTTAGACCGGCAAACGCAAATTCTCTGGTTGGCTGCGAGTCAACCTTCTCAACTCGATGTTATGCAGCATCAATTAGAGCAAACAGATCGAGAAATAATCGAGAATAATTTACCGGAAAATTATCAAGAAAATTCGGCTACTCCTATTTTTAAATTATCTCAGAGTGAATATAAAGAAATAGTGCGAAAAGCTCAGAAGTATATTCATGCGGGCGACATTTTTCAGGCTAATTTATCTTTGCGGTTTGAAGCCCGTACAGATTGCAGTAGTTGGTCAATTTACCGCGCTTTGCAACGGATCAATCCTTCGCCTTTTGCAAGTTATTGGCAAACTCCTTGGGGGGCGATAGTTAGTTGTTCGCCGGAAAGACTCGTTCAATTATTAGGAAAAAAAGTGGATACTAGACCCATCGCGGGAACGAGACCGCGAGGTTTAACCTGCATTCAAGATGAGCAGTTAGCACAGGAATTAATAGAGAATATCAAAGAAAGAGCCGAACATATTATGTTAGTTGACTTAGAGCGCAACGATATCGGGAGGGTGTGTGAATGGGGTTCGGTAAAAGTTAACGAATTTCTGACGATTGAACGCTACAGTCACGTGATGCACCTCGTCAGTAATGTTATCGGTACATTAAGACGAGATTGCGACGCGATCGACTTAATTCGAGGGGTATTTCCGGGCGGTACGATTACAGGTTGTCCGAAAGTGCGCTGTCTGGAAATCATCGAAGAATTAGAACCTGTGAAGCGCAATTTATTTTACGGTTCCTGTGGTTATTTGGACTGGCGCGGCAACCTGGATTTAAATATTTTGATTCGCACCCTTTTATATGCACCAAAAAGTGACGGTACGACCGGGGGAGTTGTTTGGGGACAAGTGGGTGCGGGGATTGTTGCTGATAGCGATCCAGAAAGGGAATGGCAGGAGTCGCTGCATAAAGCTCAAGCTCAAGTTAATGCTTTGAAATTAGCGGAAATATTTGATTAGATGCGTGTTACATAAATCTAATTGTTAAGATAGTTGAAAATTTTTATCGTCGATTTACTTTTGATGTAATACTAATTGAAATCTATCGAAGACCAAAGATTTCAATTAGTATTACTGTTAGGGAACTGTTGGGATGGTGTTGCCTGATAGTTTTTTTAGCGATCGCACTGTGAGTCATATCAATTCCGGCAGTCAGGCCGGAATGATATCAAATCCGCGCTTAATCGTCGGGCGTAAAGTCGAATCCCGAGGCCAACAACTAATTGGCGCAATTTTCATTTTTTTGACCCCTCCTTCTACAGTCAACAGTCATTAGTCATCAGTCAACAGTCAACAGTCAACAGTCAACAGTCTATTGATTGTCCGAACCTACTGCCTCAGAAATAGAACTAAATCCGCGTTCTTCTAACTTTTGCAACAACCCTTTTAGAATCCGGCGCACCATCCAAGGCCCTTCGTAAACCCAACCAGTGTAGACTTGAATTAAACTCGCACCGGCGGCTATTTTTTCCCAAGCATCTTCGGCGGTGAAAATGCCACCAACTCCAATTATGGGTAATTCGCCTTTTGTATATTGCCAGATAAATCGGATTACTTCTGTCGATCGCTCCCGCACGGGAAGCCCGCTAATTCCCCCGGCTTCTTCGGCGATTGGTTTGCCTGTTTCTCGCAATATTTGTGTTTTCAATCCGTCACGGCGGATAGTGGTATTTGTGGCGATAATTCCTGCTAGTTGGTAGGTTTTTGCTAAGTCGAGGATTGATACGATCGCCTCCGACTCCAAATCCGGTGCAATCTTGACTAAAATTGGCTTGATTCCCTGATTTTCTTGTTGCAAAATTTCCAAAATTGTGCTGAGCCCAGCAGCATCTTGGAGCGATCGCAACCCAGGCGTATTTGGAGACGAAACGTTGACTACAAAATAGTCGCCCCAATCTTTCAGCAGCTTAAAACTCTCCAAATAGTCGGCTGCGGCTTGCTCTAACGGTGTTACCTTAGATTTACCGAGATTGATGCCCAAGGGGAATCGAGACTGAGGCATGGGGCGCGAGGCATCGAATTTTGACTGTTTCTGTGCTGCCTGAAACCGGGCTGCCATTGCCGCGGCTCCTTGATTGTTAAATCCCATGCGGTTGAGGGCTGCACTGTCCTCCGTCAAGCGAAACAAGCGAGGTTGGGGGTTTCCCGGCTGTGGTTGACAAGTGACAGTGCCAAGTTCGGCAAAGCCAAAGCCAAAATTTGCCCAAATGTCAGCAGCTACGCCGTTTTTATCAAATCCGGCGGCTAAGCCGACAGGATTGTTAAAGCTCAGTCCCCACAAAGATTGTTCGAGGCGAGAATCTTGGACTCCCAAAGATTTCTGCAATCTGGAGAGCATTTGGCTGGTTGCGGGGTTTGACTGGGTTCTGGCTGCGAGTTCTAGAACTTGGAGAGTTCGGTTGTGCAGCCACTCGGCATCGGTTTTCAATACGGAAAACAACAGCGGGCGTACACTTGATTGATAAATATCCAATGATTTGTACTGGGGCAATTTACAAATTAGAAATGAGAAGGGAAATAAAAATATTCACGAGCCGACAGCGAAGGCGAAGTTTTTACTTTAACTTCGATCGACTTTATCCAATGTTTGAGATTGAGGGATAAGTGAGACGATTATATTATAAGTTGACTCTTTTGCATTTTATTTTTTGGAAATTTTAAGTTAGTAATTTTAAATTAGACAAAGGTGCGGGGAAGCTTGGAAATGGGGCAGCAGCAAAGACCAAAGGATTTAGACGAACAAATCGCGACCCTAGAGCGCGTTCTCCAGACTCTCCGAGAAGAGGAGAATGTTGAAGTGCTACTTTCGACCACACTCGGTTACTTGCAAACGGAATTTGACTGGGGGTTGATTTGGATCGGGTTGTACGATCGACAGGCCCACAGATTATTCGGCAAAGGTGGCATAACTCCTAACGGCGACCTGTCTTTTCTCAAACAGCGGTTTGCTCTCAGTCCGGGGGATTTGCTCGAACAAGTGGTGATTCAGCTTCGGCCGGTGGGAGTCCCGGATTTGCGATCGGAAAGTAGAGCCGGAGAATGGCGCAAAGCAGCTCAAACTTTCAATATTCAAGGCACGACTCTGTTTCCGCTGCGCTACAAAGACCGCTGCTACGGCGTGATTTTGCTCGGCACTGAGGTGTGGGGAGCGTCGCCCAAGTCGGGGGAAAAAACGCAGTTGGCGATCGTATTTGGAGCGCTGGCAAGCGCTCTTTACCAAATAGAAAAAGACTGGCAGCGACAACAAGTTAAACACCCAGACGAGTCTCTTTTAGCGCTGCTTTCGCAGTTGGGGGAATTGCGATCGCTCGACCAATACTTGCAAGCGGTGGTCGAAAAAACTCATGAATTTATCGAGCCGACGCGCACCAATGTTTATTGGTTCGAGCGAGAGCGACGCTATTTTTGGCGCCGAGTCAGCAACCGCGAAGTTACTCCGGGTTTGGGCGGGCCGAGCCGAGCGGCTTCGGGCATCACCGTCCAAGACTTGGGCGAATTTTATCAGGCTTTGGGCAGGGAAGAAATGGTTTGGATCGGTGAATCTCAAAGTTCTCTGAAAACTGAGCTGACGGGGCGGTTGATGCAGCAAATCCGCGCTCGCTCTCTGTTGGCTGCGCCGATTGTTTCGGAAGGGGAATTGTTGGGCTTTTTGGCAGTCGAAGCCAGCGAACCCCGGATTTGGCAAGACAATGAAAAGCATTACCTGCAGGGAGTGGCGCAGTTAGTGGCTCTGACGGCTCCTGTGTCCCAGATGGAGGAGAGGATTCAGCAAACTGAGATCGATCGAGATTTAACTGCCGGAATAGCTCGCGCCATCTACAGCGATGCTGACTGGGAGGCGACTTTGAAAAATACCGCCGAACAGTTGTGCGGGCGGCTCAAATGCGAATACTTTTTGCTGCTGCTGTACGGCGAAGAACAAAATCGCTTTGAGATTGTCTGCCAAAATTTGCCCCGCAACCGCAGGCCAGTGCCGTCGCCGCTCAACGCCCTCGATGTGGCTGACGTGGGGCTGTTGCAAGAAAGTGCACCTGTGGCTATTGAAAATTGGGAGGAAGACGGGCGGTTGGGTGCTTGGCGGGAAGTGTTGGCGGAGGCGGGGGTGCGATCGCTTTTGGCATCGACCACTCGGAGGAAAAATGAAGAGGGAGAAAACCCCAATCTCAAATCGAAAATCGCCAATCGAAAATCGATCGAGGGTTTGCTGGTTGTCGGACACAATGCAACTCGCACTTGGAAGCGATCAGAGCAAGAATTAGTTCGGCTAGTGGGCCAACAGCTAGGATTGATCCTGCACTCCTGGCAGCAGAGTGCGGAAATCGAAAAATATCAGCAATTTGAGCGCTCGCTCAAATCGGGTTTGGCGGTTTTGCAGCATTCTGAGGAGGAGCAATCTGAGCAACCGATATCTGCTGCTTCACCGACGATTTTCCCAGAGTTGCCGCTACAAAAGCTCGATCGTAACTTTGCTCAACACGTTTCCCAAACACTTTCCTGTCCTTTAGTAGCCGTAATTACTTGGAATCCGGGTCAGGAGGAAGGTTCAATTGCGACGGCGCTAGCTGCCAATCCCGTATTTGCCCTCAATCCCGAGGCGGTGATTCCTGTCCAAACAGATGCTTTGATCCAACAAACCCTGGCTGCTAACTGCGTGCTGCAACAGAGCACAAGCCAACTGCAACTGGCGACGAAGCGGTGGCTCCGCAGTCCGGGAATTGGCGAGATTCTGACGGTGGCGCTGCGGACTGCCCCAGAACACGCTCCGGCGGGCATTGTGGTGGCTGCGGACGCTCCGGGCCGCCAGTGGTCGGAGTTGTCGGTGAGTTTACTCAGCTCGATGGCGTCTCAGTTGGCTTGGTGGCGCAGGTATTTGGCGGTGCAATCGGCAAGCGAGTCGCAGCGATTGGATCTGGAGCTGCTCAACTGGTACAAACAACGCCGTTTTGAGGACTTTTACCGCACTGTGGGAGCGGGGGTGAAGGAGTTGGGGGAGTTGAGTCAGTCGATTTTGCAGTCGGCTAAGGAGCAAAAGGATGCTCTGAAAATTTTGCGCTACCAGCAGGTTTTGCGGCACATTGGCAATGCTGTGGGCTCAACTCATTTGCTGCTGAAACAGGAACAGTGGCGGCTGCAATTTGCACAAGATGCGGTGCCTGTGAGCGCTTGGCTAAGGCGATCGCTCGATCGAACGGCCCCCCTGGTCAAACAGTCGCAAGTCTTGCTGGAAGTACACAGAGAAAGTGCTGTGTCGATGCCTGCGGGTCAGACTTTGAGTGTTCGCGGGGACAGTATCAAGCTGGATTTGATCCTGTGCGAATTGCTGGCGACGGCTTGCAGGCGCTCGGCAGTTGGCGCCAAGATTGAGATTCGCTCTCAGTTGTTGGGGGAAGATTTGTTAGAATTGTCTGTGCTCGATAGCGGCGCGTGCGATCGACAGTTAATTGCTGCTTTCAACGGGGATTCCGAACCCGATATATTAGCGGTTTCTGCAAATAGGTCGATCGTGCAAAATCTCTTAATTTGTCAGCGAGCAGTACGCTTAATGGGGGGGGACTTTTATTTAGAAATGTTAGAAAACAATTTAATTGTCGCTCGTTTAGTGATCCCCCTAGCCCATTCTTAAAATTCTGTACCCGCGAGTTCACCCCTATCTGCAATTCACATACTCCGTAGTTATAAACCAACCCCTACCCAACTTTTAGCGGTCAAGTGCTTCAGGTGCACCCTACATAATTAGGTTCTGCGTCCAACAGTGGATGATTGATATCAACTCCGTTTGATGGGGACTTGTATTAGATCGAGCTCTGTTAGGTCGTAAGATTAAATGAACCGCGAAGACGCAAAGAGCGCGAAGGAAGAACTGCACCTTCTTCTTTCTCTTCCTTCGTGTCCTTTGCGCCTTCGCGGTTTAATTATTCCGATGCAACCGGATGCTGTATAACATCCAAGGTATTAAAAACCCTCTGCCTAAACCGATGAAGTAACAGTTTCCTCCGCCTCAGAACTGGCGAAAAACCTTTGAGTAATCCAAGCAGTTACAATATGAGAAAGCAATCCCATCGGCCCAGCAAAAAAACACAAAGCCAAAGAATGAACCGTCCAAACTCCTGTCCGCTGTCCTTCCAAATAAATCCAGCGCCCGACAAACAAGTCCATCACTAAAAAATGTATCCATCCCGTAGCCGCCGCCGTTTCTTCCCCCAGAAACTTAGCAATATCTGCTAGCTTGGGATTGGACAAAGCTGCCGCATTTTCCGCAGTTAGACTGCTACCAAACAAATATATGTACAAAACGGCGAGCATCGCAAACGGAATAAAGGAATTCATCACTTTTCGGGTAATTCCCCAGTTTGGTAATAAAATCATAATTGCCCAGAAAGGCACAACGAACAGATTACCGACATTAAAAATTAGTTCTGGGGTCATAGTTGGCTCTTGGCTCCTGCGAATGCAATTCAATTAAGGATGTTAAGATTACTTTACACAATTTTTGCGGAAATTTCTCAAAACCGGAAAAAAATCTCCTTCACAAATGAAATAGAATTGCTATACTTATCTAAAATTTCAAATCTCGCATCTAAAATCGATTAAGGCAGCACAGCCCATGACAAATTATAATAACTTTGCCGATTGGTGCAAGCACAAAGAAAATATCTCTCTCGGCGCCAAACATACGGTAGAAATACTGTTGCAAATATCAGATACTTCAGATTGCGATCGAGCCAATGAACTGCTTTCTAATACAACAGAACTCAACCTAAAAAATCTTCAAATTACCGATATCAGCCCCCTCTCATCTTTCACTCAACTTACTAATCTCATCCTCGGCAGTAATCAAATATCTGACATCGCTCCCCTGCAAGCTTTAACTAACCTGAAAAGTCTGGTTATAGATGTCAATCAAATATTAGATATCAGTCCACTTTCATCTCTAATAAATCTGACTATACTCGTTTTCGATACCAATCAAATCTCAGACATCAGTCCCCTAGCAGGTCTAACTAATCTTACCGCGCTTGTCTTGTTTGATAACAAAATTTCCGACATCACTCCGGTGAAAAATTTAACTAAGTTAAATGCGCTGATTCTCTACAAAAATCAAATTTCAGATATAGCTCCTCTGGCAAATTTAACTGAACTCCAGACACTCTACCTTTACAATAATAAAATATCCGATCTCACCCCGCTGGCTTCCTTAAAAAATCTGACTACGCTGTTTCTGTTCGGAAATGAAATATCTGACATTACTCCGTTGAAAGCTCTAACTAACTTAAATAAATTGGTTTTATTCCAAAATCACATCTCCGATATTAGTCCTTTGACATCGCTCACTAATTTAATTGAACTCAATCTCGGTAACAATCAAATATCCGACATCAGTCCGCTGAAATCGTTAACTAATTTGACTGAACTTTATCTGTTCAACAATCAGATTTCGGATAGCAGCGCGCTACAAGCTTTAAATAATTTATTTTTGCTAGACTTGTACAATAATCAAATCTCTGATATCAGTTACCTGCAATCTTTGCAAAAGTTAACTAGCTTGGACTTGCGCGGGAATCCCATTGTTAATAAAAGTTGTCCTGTCAATCCTGAATCTATATGTCGGTTTTAATTCTTAATGTCGAGGCAAGATGACGGTTTATAGAGTATAATGTTTAAGGTTAATATCAGGAGAAAGTGATGAGCGGACACGATGCTTTGATGTTAGGATTGCTGCTGTTGCCAGGTTTGGCTTTGTCGATCGCAATTCTGGGCGCTTTTGCCGCTGGTGGATAACCAGTTTTTAACAGTCCTCAGCGCTCAATCACCAGTTTACTGGTTTCGAGAGGGCGGGTTTATCTACTTGTTGAGTTGTCGGAAATATCTTGGGCAAAACCCGCCCGCTTTCTCTACCAATTTACAAAAATTGTGCTGTCACATCCGAATTTACCAAAGTATTCGCGCACAAAATACCCGATGCTGCGACGGCGGGCACCCCAATTCCCGGCATTGTGCTGTCTCCCACGCGATACAAGCCTTTGACGGGTGTTTGTGGCCCGGGCCAGGTGCCTTTTCCGGCGGCGATTGCAGGCCCGTAAGTTCCTTGATATCGGCGTAAAAATCGGGCGTGGGTTAGCGGTGTGCCGATCGACTCTAAGACTATCCGCGATCGCAAATCCGGTATAATTTTTTCTAAAGCTTGAAACAGAGATTGCGATCGCTCTTGCTTTTTCTGCTGATACAATTCGCCATATTTCCAACCTTCGTAAGGTTCCAATGTATAAGCGTGAACCGTGTGATGTCCGGGCGGCGCGAGAGTTGCATCCCAGACTGTAGGAATCGAAATCATGCAAGTATTTCCGGGTACTGTAATGTCAATCTTGCTGTCGTGAACGACGACGTGGTGGCCGGTCAAACCTTCGAGTCCTTCGGCTTTAATTCCTAAATGCAGGTGCATGAAACTGTCTACTGCTGGCATCGACAAAGCGTTTTTTCGATAGCTTTCCGGCAAATCTTCGGGTCGCAGTAACTTTGTATAAGTATCCCAGATTGTGGCATTTGAAATGACAATTGGGGCGCCGATAACTTCGCCATTTTTCAAACGAACGCCAGTGGTTTTGCCCGCTTCAACTAATATTTGCTCGACGGGAGCTCCCAGGCGCAATTTTCCTCCCCAGCGCTGCAAACCTCTCACTAAAGCATCCACGATCGCACCGCTGCCACCTACAGGATATTCGATCGCACAGCGCGATCGTTCGCCAATCATAAAAGCTATTTCCGGGGCGACAGTTCCGTGCGCTTTTAAACCCGACAGCAAAAAGCACTCCAAATCAATCAAACGCCGCACCCAAGGGTCACGCACGTCCCGATCCATCAAGGAACCTGCTGAACCCGCGATCGCACCTACCAACGGTAACAGCTTCAGCAACGCAGGCGAGTACCGAGACAGCAAAACAGGTATTAACTGCCAGTCGGATCTCAGCGCTAAAGCCGGAATTCCACGCAAAGCTTCATACAAAACTAATAAATTTTTTTGAAATTGCTGTAATTCTACAGCACCTTGCGGTGCAAACTTAGATACAGCATCTAAGTAACTTCTCGCATCAGCATAAATCGGTAAACTTCCCTCTGGAAAATGGTAATGTCCCAGCGGATCGTAGGAAATTGCTGCGATCGATTCCTCTAAAACATCAAAAACTTGCCGCAAAGGATTGAACGACCGGGGGTCAGTCAAACCGCAATAAAAAGAAGGCCCCGAATCAAAGTGAAATCCTCGGCGCGAAAAGCTGTGAGCTGCCCCGCCCGCTATGATGTGGCTCTCGCAGACGAGCACCCGCTTGCCGTAGCGAGCTAGCATCGAGCCTGCGACTAAGCCGCCAATACCGCTGCCAATTACGATCGCATCAAAGTCTTGCATTTATCAAATGTGGTATAATTGTATTATTTCTTGCTGAGTGTTGACAGGGTATTTTTATGGGAGGAAAACTATGAAAGCTTTATCTATTTTAGATGAAGTTGTTCGCGAATTAGAACAAGACGTGAATCTTTCGCGCATTAAAAAAATAATATTTTTTGCTTGTAAAGAGTTCTGGGAAAACGACCCCGCCCAACTTGCCAGCGCAGATGTAAGGATTTTAATTGAAGAACTGTGCGCCAAATACAGCAGGTTAGAAGATATTGAAGCAGTTTTAAATAGTATAGTCTCTAAGGTTAATAAAAAAACCGAGTATGCTTTAGTAACAGACCTCATAGTCTGTCAACTTAGCAGGCTGTATGAATTTGAAGATTTCACCAAATTAGAAATAAACATATCTAGTTTTGGCGGTCAGGAAGCTCCCGCATTTGAAGAGCACTTTAGTTCGGAAGTACCCAGCAGCGAAGAAAGGGCAAGAAACCCCGGCAAATTATTTGATGTCAGACAAAAAGTTTTGCAGCAAACAAATCCGCTGAGGGCAAAAATCCTAATTTTTTCTACTCTTTATCACCAGTTTACTTTTAGCGATCGCGATTGGCTCCTGCTGAAAACTCAAGAACTTGACAATCTACTGCGACAACTGTTTAATGTCTGTGGCAGCCTAGCCGAACTCGAATCTCGATTGTACACAACTGCTAGCAATCTCGACAACAGAGATGAAAACGACCAAGCTGCGAGCGTAATCATCAAAGCGATGAATCCTTGTTACGCAAAAATGCAACAGGAAGAACGCGATGGAGCCGAAGATTCCGCTAGCGAAGATTACGATCAGACACATTTAAACAACACTGTTTATGAAGAGAGCGAGCTGGTGGACAGGCGCAGCGATTATTTTGAGCCAGGAGATATTACTCACATCATTCAAGCTGCTCCAGCTCACTATCATTATGACCCCCAGAAGAGTTACTTAGTGCCGGACACGGCCGAAAATGTGCAGTTTAAAGAACCCCAAAGCAGCAATAATTCTGCTGCTGATTTCAGACAGGAAATGGTAGAAACATTCCCCGTGGCAGAAATGCCGACTATTATCGACATTTTAGAACCGACCGCTCCTGTTATAAATATTAGCGATTCCATCAAACGCAAGTTGGAATTGGAAGAAGAAATGACAGAATTAGTCAGTCAAAGTGCTAACTCTGCAACGGCGCAAATAGAAAATCTATTCACTAAGTTAGAAGCTGCTTTGAACGGAAAATTTTCTACGGTAAGTGTAGAGGAGCGTTTGTACTGGAAATATAAAAATCTCAGAGAGTATGTAGGGAAAGTTCAGAAGTTTACCGATAAATTGCTGGAAATCTTGAGCGAATTGGAGTCAAAAGAAAGCGGTAAATATCCTTCTCAAATCACCGAAAACCTGAGCGACAATATTTCAGACCTAGCGCAGGAAAACTCTAGCCATAAAGCAAATCAGTATCAGCTTCTGGAAATGGCAAAGCAAGGCAAACCAAAGGCGATCGCCCAATTGATTAATCAATTGCTACAGCCTAAAGGAATTGCTGCTACAGCGGGATTTAAAGATGGTTGGCTCCATGTAATTCTGGAGTCTGCTGAAGTACCAAACCAACAGGCGACAGCTACATACATTCACAAAAAACTGTGTACTTTAAAATCACAATATCTTACTCATGTGAAAATTCACGGGCGACAGTTAGGCAGCAAAACAGTTTTTTGGACTCAAGAATTTGTCAATTAAACTCATTAAATGCCCCAAGTCAAGTCTGAGGCTACACAAACTAACTCGGCCTGCGTCAACTGAAATTCAAGAAATTTCATCAAATTTCTCAGACTCAAGTCTAGCGCTACAAAAACTAAGTCCGCCTGCGCGAACAGAAATATAAGCAGTCTAGAAATAGCAGATTGTACCTAATTCACCACAAAAAAAATATGAATGCCAGCGAAATTTTAAGGAGATATACATCAGGAGAACTAGATTTTCAAGGTATGAATCTCAGAGGCGTATACCTGAGCGGTGCTGATTTAATTGGCGTCAATTTAAGCAGTGCTGACCTCGGGGGTGCAAACTTAGCGATGTCATATCTGAGCAGAATTAACCTTCAGCGTGCAAATTTAACTAATACAAAGTTGTGCGGTGCTAACTTAAATCAGGCCAACTTGAGCGGAGCAAATTTGTCCGATGCAGACTTCCACGGAGCCACTTTGCAAGGTGCAGACTTTCGCAAAGCCAACATTTCTTTGGCAGTTTTTATTGATGCAAACTTGAGCGATGCAGATATGCGAGGTGTGAATTTGCAAGGTGCAGATTTGCGCGGGGCGTGCTTGCGGGGTGCAAATTTGCGGAAGGAGCTGCGGCTTTTTGAGGGTGCAAATTTGCGGGGTGCAAATTTGCAAGGTGCAGATTTGCGGGGCGTCAATTTGCAAGGTGCAGATTTGACTAAAGCTAATCTCAGTCACGCGAATTTGACTGAAGCATTTCTGGGAGAAGCAAATCTGACTCAGGCGAATTTGAGCGAAGCTATTTTAGATGGCATATTTTTGACTGAAGCAACTTTGGTAGAAACAAATTTTTCCTGGGCTGTAATGGCTAATGCTAAGTTGGAAAGAGCTGTGTTACTTGATGCTCAATTGGCTGGCGCTAACTTGCGGGGTGCATTTATGACTGATGTTAAGTTGAGCAATGCTAATTTAATCATGGCTGACTTGAGTCGAGCTAATTTGGTGCGGGCTGATTTGAGTCGAGCTAATTTGAATCAGGCAAATTTGAGTGAAGCTGATATGACTGATGCTTACCTGGCTAGAACAGATTTGCGGGAGGCAATTTTGCACCGCACAACTTTGATTAGGGCAGATTTGAGCACTGCTAATTTAACGGGTGCTCAGTGGCGCGGTACAATTATGCCGAATGGAGAAATGCACGGGTAATTACTTCTAGTAGCAATTTAACGCTCTCGGCAAAATAGTTAATTTAATAGTTAAGGAAATTTCGTACAATAAAAAAAAGAGGCGAATGCTGTGTTAGATTCAGGAAAAATTTTACAAGAACGTTATCAATTGCAACAGCGTTTAGGACGCACAGCGGCCGGTCATCAAACTTGGCTAGCAGTAGATTTAGAGTCTCAAGAACAGGTGACACTAAAAATGTTAGCTTTTAGCCCGGAAATGCAGTGGGAAGAGCTCAAGCTTTTTGAAAGAGAAGCACAAGTTTTGCAGGCGCTAAATCATCCCCGCATTCCTCGCTATCGAGATTATTTTTCCCTGGAGCGGGAAGCCGGAGCAGGATTGCCTTGGTTTGGGTTAGTACAAGATTATATTCCGGGATTTTCACTTCAGGAATTGCTAGAAAAAGGCCAGAAATTTTCAGAAAAACAAGTACGAAAAATTGCCACTGAAGTGCTGGAAATTTTAATTTATTTGCATGAATTAAGCCCCCCAGTTTTGCACCGAGATCTTAAGCCGAGTAATTTAATTTGGGGGGAAGATCAGCACGTTTATCTAGTAGATTTTGGGGCGGTACAAGCTCAAGCGGCGGTGACAGGTGTAACGTTTACAGTGGTAGGAACGAGTGGCTATGCACCCTTAGAACAGTTTTGGGGGCGGGCGGTGGCGGCTTCGGATTTGTATGCTTTGGGAGCTACTTTAATTCATTTGTTAACGGGGGTGACTCCTGCGGATTTGCCACAGAAAGATTCTCGGATTCAGTTTAGCGATCGTGTGAGTGTGAATCCTAGTTTGGTAAGCTGGATTGAGAAGATGACGGAAATCGCCTTAGAAAAGCGTTTCAGCGAGGCTAGAGAGGCTTTAGCAGCTTTGAAATCGGGAAACATACAAGGGGCTAATCTTCAAATTGAGACTGTGAGGAAAATTGCCAAACCGCGTCACAGTCGCATTCAAGTTAGCAAATCAGCGACGGAGTTAAACATTAAAATTCCGTCTAGTTTAGTCAGAAAGCCTTTTTCAGTTTCTGTTAGAGGAATATTTTTTTTACTGCTACTGGGGCCAATACCTTTATTATCTTTTATACAAGTAAATTTAGCTATTGGATTAGGATTGTTTACGATTATAGTAGCTATGGGATTAGGATTGTTTACGATTATAGCAAGTATCTTACTTAAAATTGTGGGTCAGGGTAATAAAATTACATTTAACCGGAATTACTTTAAACTGGAACATCAGATATTTGGTTGGACTTCTTCACAACAAACTGGGAAAATTTCGGAAATTTTGGGTACTTTTATATATACCATGACTGATGGAAATCAAATCAGGATTCGTTCAGGTAACGATAGGGGAACTTACTTTTATGTTTTAGCAACAGAGTTGAAAGAGGTGGAGGCGGCTTGGTTAGCGCAAGAAATTCAAGATTGGTTAAATTTAAGATAATTTTTTGTAGGGGGAAGCCTTGGTGATTAATTTTTTTTGTATAATAGACATCTCCCAAATAAAAATGGGTTACGCACTCACTTATAGGAGGTCTAAAATACCGCAGATTCCAGGTTCATTAAGTACAGTAGCAACAGCGTGTAAACCCGTTTGTGAATTCTTTAGTATTGAGTAAATAAGCGTCCAGTAGCAAGTAAAACATCAAGCTGGAGTGGTAGTGGTTGGAGAGAACTGACGTAAAAAAGCTTTCAGTTGTGACCACCATAATTCTATCGGATTAAAGTCTGGAGAATAGGGTGATAAATTGAGGATACACTTAGCCAGCCGATTGAATCAAAAGTTCAATCGCCGCCAGCTTGTGGATCGGGAGATTATCCATAACAACGACTGCACCTTTCCATAAATTTGGCACTAAAAAGTGTGCAATGAAAAGTGCAAAAGCCTTACCATCCATCGACCCCTGCAAGTGTCATTAATCCTACTACTTTTTTTAAGCTGATTGCTCCGATAACTGTGAACCAGATCGCCCAAAAAACATTGAATTTTAATTCAAATTTATCCTTTCACAGGCAAAACGATCGCAAACTCAGTGCCAACTCCAGGCTCCGCATGCACCTCGATGCTTCCGCCATGTTTTTCTACCGCAATCTGGTGGACAATTGCCAACCCCAATCCAGTTCCTTTGCCGACACCTTTCGTCGTGAACAAATGGTCGAATATCTGCTGTTTTACTTCCTCTTTCATCCCGATGCCGTTATCAGCAATTTTAATTTTAATGTGCCCTTCGCCCAGTACATCAGTGCAAATCGTGATGCGGTTGGGATTTGCAACAATTTCACTAAAACTTTGTCCTACATTTGACTCTTCTAAGGCATCGATCGCATTGGCAAGCAGGTTCATAAAAACTTGATTTAATTGACCGGGAAAACATTCGATTTTAGGGAGATTGCCGTATTTAGTTATCACTTCTATCTGCGGCCGGTGTTCGTTTGCTTTGAGACGGTGTTTCAAAATTAAAATAGCGCTATCAATGCCTTCGTGAATATTAAAAGGAACTTTGTAGTCTTTGTCGCCTCGGGAGAAGGTACGCAAACTGTTGCTGATGCTGCAAATGCGCTCGCACCCAAGTTGCATTGAATCAATCATTTTCGGTAAATCTTCCAAAAGATAGTCGAGGTCTATCTCTTCGGCGTGGTCTGCTATTTCCGATTGCGATGCAGCAGAGCGATATAATTCTAAGTGTTCTATAACATCTTCTAAACTTCTTTTACCTTCGCTTAAATTGCCAGAAATAAACCCAATCGGATTGTTAATTTCGTGGGCGACTCCGGCGACTAAATTGCCCAAAGCCGACATTTTTTCGTTTTGCACGAGTTGCAGTTGCGCTTGCTGTAAATCTTTTAAAGTTTGTTCTAGCTGTTGGTTTTGCTCTTGCAAAAGTTCCCCTGCTCGCTTGCGATCGGTGGCATCAACACCCAAACCAATAATCCCGAGCGTCTCACCCTGGCAATTTTTTAGCTGCACTTTCGTGACTTCTAAATAGTGTAGTTTACCGTCAACAAATCTGAGAGTTTCGCTGGAGTAATGCGGCAAATCTTGGGCAAGGCAGGCGGCATCTGAAAGCAGACACCCCGCTGCATCCTCTCCCAGTATATCTTTGTAATGATCGACAGCTAGGAAAGCGCTCACAGGCACGCCCACATTTTGAGAAAAGGTTTTGTTCAAAAACTGTACTTTACCACTGGGATTAACCATCCAAATCCAAATCGGAGCGACATCAAGAATCGCTTGGAGCATTTTTTTCTGATCGGCAAGCTGAGCTTCGGTTCGGCTAATTTTTACTAGCGATCGCTCTAATTGTTGGTTGTAATCCTGATATTTTTTATATAGGAGAGCATTTTGCAAACAGATGGCTGCCTGGGAACACAGGAGATTGAGAAGTTGCAGCCGATCGCGGGTAAAAACTTTTGCGGTTAAGCGATTTTCCAGATACAAAATGCCCACTAAGTTGCCTCGATCGAGAATCGGCCAACACAAAAGGCTCTGCGGTTGGTATTTGAGGATGTAGGAGTCGGAATCCCAATCACGTTGTTGAGCGAGCTCCCGAACAATCACAGGTTTCAATAAATTTTTAACGCAGTCAACAATTTTGAGGGGCAAGATATCGCTGTTTTCATCGAGTGTTGCCGATGATAAGTCGATCGCCCACTCGACTCCCGAATTGTCGAGCGCGCTGGTAGCCACGATTTCCCATTGATTGCCGTTTGGCAAAATCAGCGCTCCTTTGTTAGCTCCTGTATTTTTCATCGCCAGTTGCATCAGTTTGGCAATCAGTCGATCGAGTTCTCTTTCACTAGAGAGCGCTTGACAAGCTTTGAGCAGTGTTGAAAAATTACCGAAATCTGAGACGCTCGCCGAAACAGACGGATGAATGGATGGATGAATGGATGGATGAAGCGATTGATTTGGGCCAGCAGGTGTTGGAAAAGTTGCTAATGGATTTTCAGGGAGTTTTGCGGGTTCTAAAATCGGTTTTAATAATTGAGGATAACGTTTTTCTAAGTCATCAATTTTGGCTCTATCTCCCCAGCGGACATAGCAATCATAGGCATCTATCATGTAGAGTCGGGCAATTTTTTCTCTTCCCAATGACAGGTAGAACTTAGCAGCGAGTTCGCAGGCAAGAGCTTCTTCATTGACATATTCGTTAGCTTGAGCTCCGGTAATAGCTCGATCATAAAGTTCCATTGCTTCTGCTGTCTGTCCCAAAACACCCAGCAATTCTGCCTCAACCAGATCGAACTTGTGTTGGTAATTGATCGGCGTATGGTGCGCGAATTCTTTGAGTTTTTTCTGACTAGCCCCAACGCGATTCAGGATTTGTTGGCGCTCCGCCGGTGCGGCATCTGCATAGATTGCCAAATGTGCCAGTGCATCATAAAAGTCGTGCATCATCGTTACTAGCATCAAAACACAATTCCCAAGATAAGGTTTGCCTCCATTTCGCCTGTCGATTGGCTGCGGATTACGGCTCGAATATATCCCGAATCCGTGGCCTCTTTTTGCTAAAGTTTATATACATCCATCTAGCAGGTAACAGGTAAGATAAATTGAAAGATTGGAAAGTTTAATGTATTTGTAAATAATCGGTCGGGGTTCGAGTTCGTAGAGAATGTCTGTTCGGTTGAGGACTATTTCTACGGATGCAATTAACGCTCGCTAATCCAACTTTTTGGGATTGTGGCCGCACCGCCTTCCGCAAATCCTCCGCCACAATGGCGTAGGTTGGAGAATTTGGGCGGCAGGTTGTCGGTCTTTGTCGCGCATGAACCGATCGATAGCCGATCGAGAATCAGTGTACGATTGAGCGATCGGGCGATATCCCGGCATTACCGCAGTCAAATCTACTACATCTACTGTTGCGTCCATATCGGCTGACCTCAACTCCGACATTAGCTTGACAAAACTTATTGTATCTATCTTAGGGCATAAACCGCATAAATTTTGATCGCCAGATCGAAAACTCCAATTATCTGTTAATGAACAACATTTTATACTTGGGCGATCGCGATTAAAGCTTTTTACTTACGTATAAGTTTCTGCTATTAATCTCAAATGCGATTCAATGAACGCGAAATACCGTATAAACACCGCAATTTCCTGGCTTGAAAAATACAATCGCTAATTAATTAAATTTAATATAGCTCGATCGCCCAAATTTCCGCGAAGTCGGCCAAAAAGTTAGTACCTTAAAAAGTCCAAATATAATCTAAAGAAATTATAAAGAATCCGTCTTGAAAGCAGTGGCATTCCAGTCCCCCCTAGAAAAGGACAGGGCCGTTGCATTGTGGTGAAACTCCCCCTCCACTCTACTTCCGACCTAATAGCCCTCCCAGGGTTAAAACCAAATCAAATAGTAATAAGCAGTAGTCTTCACATGACCGAAAGCATCCAGGATACAATCCCCCGGACTCATCCGTCCAGAAATAAAAAACCTGTATCCGATGAAACTTGCCCCCCGAATTTATCCGTGGGGTAATGCTTCAATTCTTTAATCTAAAATCTAAAATCTAAAATCGATTGACTAGACCTCTTGCGAAAGTCTCAGGCGATCTCTAATTTAGTCTTTAAAGAAAGTTCATAATTATAAATGCCAGCGA
>NZ_JAUBPS010000098.1:0-20373 GCF_036700865.1 Microcoleus sp. S13C4 | reverse complement strand
CTTTTTTTTGAACCTATACACACCAAGGCTTTTGGCTTTTTGTTTCCCATCCTGCCTCCGCTGGCTGACTCCTCTTTTAACTATGGGGTCTTTTTTTTTTTGCAAGATGGGACTTTTGGGGGGAGTATCTACCGCGCATGGGTACAATATCTCTACGTGTAGATATTCTATATAGATGTTCGATCGCCCGCTTATGAAAAAATCTGCTGCTCGCCCTACTGCCTTGTTTGTTACCTGCGCTTTACTGCTGATCGCTTGCAGTCAGACGAACACTCCCCAAACCTCTACTACAGCATCTCCGGCGACTTCGCCCTCTCCCGGTGCTTTGCCAGAGGGTTCGCCTGGTGGGGGTAGTTCCAACACTATATCTATAGGTATTGGGGTAGCCCAAACTAGCAATGTGGCTTTACTGGGTCAAGAACAGATGGCTGGGGCAAAAATTGCCCAGAAGTATTTCAACGATCAAGGCGGGGTGGATGGGACGCCTATTAAACTGGTGTTCCAAGATACCGGTGGAGATGAACAAGGGACTATTAATGCTTTTAATACTCTGATCAATCAGGATAAGGTCGTGGGTATTGTGGGGCCCACCCTGTCACAACAAGCTTTTAGTGCCGATCCGATCGCCGATCGCGCAAAAGTTCCCGTACTCGCACCATCCAACACTGCTAAAGGCATTCCCCAGATTGGCGATTATGTGGCCAGAGTCTCCGCGCCTGTCGCCGTAGTAGCACCTAATGCGGTGAAAGCTGCACTGAAGCAAAATCCCAATATTAAGAAAGTCGCTGTGTTTTTTGCTCAGAATGATGCTTTTAGCAAATCTGAGACTGAAACTTTTCAGACAACCGTTAAAGATATGGGACTGGAATTGGCAACAGTCCAAAAATTCTTGACTACTGATACAGATTTCCAATCTCAAGCTACTAACGCGATAAATGTCAACCCCGATTTGATAATTATTTCCGGGTTAGCCGCCGATGGAGGCAATTTAATTAAGCAATTGCGGGAGTTGGGCTACAAAGGTGCGATCATTGGGGGCAACGGTCTGAATACTTCTAATGTATTTGCTGTTTGTAAAGCACTCTGTGATGGAGTTTTGATTGCCCAAGCCTACAGCCCGGAATACGAAAATGAAGTTAATAAGGCTTTTCGCGATGCTTATCGCGCTCAATTCAAGAAAGAACCGCCTCAGTTTAGCGCTCAGGCTTTTACTGGCGTACAAGTTTTTGTTGAGTCATTAAAGGCAATTAATGCTAAGTCTAAGGTTAGTGAAAAGCCGTTAGCCGAGTTACGTACAAATTTGAATCAGCAGTTGTTGGGTGGCAAATACAATACGCCTTTGGGGGAAATTTCTTTTACGCCTGAAGGTGAAATTAATCAGAAAGAGTTTTATGTGGCACGGATTAAGATGGAGGCGGATGGCAATAATGGTAAGTTTGAGTTTTTGAAATGATTGGAGAGGCAAGTTGAGCAACGGATTCCTTCGACAAATTTAAGGCAGTTAACAGATGTCGGGAAGACCGAAGAAGTAAGAGGGAAGAGGGAAAATCCGTGACGTATTTGTTGTTAAATGATTTTAGTGTGATGCTCAATTTTTAACGGGTGATGGACTTAACTCTGTTTTTGCAACAATTTCTGAATGGTTTGTCGATCGGCAGCGTGTATGCTATTTTTGCTCTGGGCTATACGCTGGTGTTTTCGATTTTGGGAATTATTAACTTTGCTCACGGTGCAGTATTTACCTTGGGTGCTTATTTCACCTATGCGCTGATGGGAGGGACTTTCGGTTTTAATGGGTTGTGGGCTAATGCTAGAATTCCCGTGGAATTGCCTTTTGCTGTGGCGTTAATTTTGGGCAGTGTCATGGCTGGTGTAGTGGGAGTAATTGTGGAACGAGTTGCTTTTTTGCCTTTGCGTCGCAGACACTCAGATTCTCTGCTGACAGTGGTTTCTAGTTTGGGTGTAGCAGTGGCGATCGCCAATATCATCCAATATCTTGTAGGTGCGGAGATTTACACTTTTCCTGCTAACACTTACCGCTATTTGCCTGCTGCCATTAACTTCGGTACAGCGGATAAACCGATTCCAATTCGGACTGTTCAAATAGTAATTTTTGCGGTATCAGTTGCGATTGTGGCTGTCTTAACTTACTTAATAAATTTCACTAAGTTTGGCAAAGCAATGCAGGCGGTGGCTGAAGATGCTACTACTTCTAGTTTGTTGGGGATTGATACCGATCGATACATTGTATTGACGTTTTTTGTGAGTAGTTTTCTGGCTGGTTTGGCGGGGAGCTTGGTGGGTTCTAGTGTGAGTATTGCTGGGCCGTATTTTGGTATTGCTTTTGGTTTGAAGGGTTTGGCGGTGATTGTGCTGGGGGGGCTGGGGAGTATTCCTGGGGCGGTTTTGGGTGGGTTTATGATTGGTTTGGTTGAGGCTTTTGTGCCTGGTGATTTTTCGGCTTATAAGGATGCTGTTGCTTTTGGTATATTGTTTCTTATGCTATTGGTTAGACCGCAGGGTTTGTTTGGACGGCGTTTGATTCAGAAAGTCTAGGCTGATTTGCAGGGCATCTCCTAAGCCTAGACGGTGTGGAAAAGGGAAAACGGGTTTCGAGCAAAGACTATAGCTAAACCAGCCCGTCTCAACTGTTGTGGAGTTTTATGTACTTACCTATAAAACTTATTCATACCTCAGAGGCAGTTTGATGAATTCGGAAGTTCCATTAATAGTAAGCGATCGCCTTTTTTTGCGATTAGCCAATCAAGACGATATCTGCAAAATAATTAAATTTTACAGAGACAATCAAATATTTTTTACTCCCTGGCACCGACAGTGGGCGGAGGAATTTTTAACGGAAAGTTATTGGGAAAAACAAGTAGAGAAAGATTTTCAAGGCTTTAAATCTGACAGATCTTTAAAGCTATGGATTTTTGAGAAGGATAATCCTGAGTATATTGTCGGTAACGTTAATTTTGATAATTTTGTACGAGGGGCCAGTCATTTCTGCTTTTTGGGATATAATCTGGCAGAATCGCAACAAGGTAAAGGTTATATGACAGAAGCTGTAAAAATAGCAATTCAATATGTTTTTGAAGAGTTAAATTTACATCGTCTTATGGCAAATTATATGCCTAACAATCAGCGTAGCGGTCATGTACTTAAAAGATTGGGATTTGTGGTGGAAGGTTATGCTAGAGACTATTTATTAATAAATGGTCGGTGGGAAGACCATATTCAGACTAGCTTAATAAATCCCAATTGGAAACCAAGCTAACCCGATTTTTTTAATAACTTCTAATCTCAAATATCTAAAATCAAATGGCTACGTTTTTTACTACTTATGGGTTTCTGATTGTCTCGATGTTGCTGGGTGCAATGTTGGGAATGTCGCTGTATTTGCCTCTGATGACTGGTCAGTTGTCTCTGGCTAGCCCTGGTTTTTATGCGTTGGGTGGGTATATTGCGGCGATTTTATCTACGACGGTGTTTAAGCCGACAGGGGGTTTATTTCCCCTGCCACTGCTGTTATTGGAGATGATAATTGCAGGGGTTGTTTCGGGGTTGCTGGGGATTTTGGTGGGAATTCCGGCGCTGCGGTTGAGTGGGATTTATTTGGCGATCGCAACTATTGCTTTTGTGGAAATTTTGCGGGTTTTATCGCTGAATCTGGATATCACTGGCGGGGCTGTGGGCATTTTTGGGATTCCGCAACCGTTTGGGACGCCGATCGAGTATTTGTGGATTGTATTGCCTTTACTGTTGGTAAGTATGGCGATCGTCTATCGGCTGGAACGGATTCGGGTGGGGCGGGCTTTTGCGGCGATTCGGGCTGATGAGTTGGCGGCTGATGCGATCGGCATTAACCCAACTTTTTATAAGGTTTTGGCTTTCACGTTAGGTGCTGTTTTAGCTGGTGTGGTGGGTGCTGTTAGCGCTCATTTCCTCAATACTTGGAACGCCCGTCAAGGTACTTTTGATGCTAGTATTATTTACTTGACTTCTGTGTTGATTGGTGGTAGCAGAACGTTTCTGGGAGCAGTTTTGGGTGGGATGGTATTTACTGCTTTGCCGGAGGTTTTGAGGGGAATGGCGACTATTCAGGGATTGCCGATTTGGTTGGCACAATTTCTGCGGGATGGGCGGTTAATTATTTTTGGGTGGCTGATTGTTTTGGGGACAATCTTTTTTCCGCAAGGTTTGGTTACGCCGGCGTTGTTGAAGAGGTGGAGGAAGGGCGATCGTACTTCTGTTTAAAAGTCATAAATCGTTAGAAAGTTCTGGCAAATATCGCGCGCCCTGCCACATTTTATAGGAAACTTTTTAGGCGTTCCTTAATCAGGGTATGAAAAAAATAAGTGGAAAATTCAGAAGCTTTGTGATACTGGTTTCTATGATTTGCATATTTAGCTTTTCATACCGTAAATCAGGAAAGCCATTTTTTAGTCAACACAAACTAAAGTCTTTACTACCAACCATTTTAATTGTGTGCAATTAAACCAACATCATATTCTGCCAAATCTTAAGAGTTTTATCACTGCTACCGCTAGCCAACAACTCTCCTTCATGACTAAAATTAACCGAATAAACCGAGTTAGTATGACCCCCAATATTACAAATTTCTTGACCGTCTTTCACTCGCCAAATCTTGATAGTTTGATGGCTGCTGCTAGCCAGAATCTCCCCATCGGGACTAAAAGCAATAGAATCAACATACCAAGAATGTCCTCTGATAGTTAAAACTTCTTGCCAATCTTTGACCCACCAAATCTTAATAGTATTGTCGTGGCTGCCGCTAGCCAAAAATTCTCCATTTGGACTAAAAGCTATGCAGCGAACAGAGTCTGTATGACCTGTAAGTGTGCGAATTAGCTTCCCATCTTTAACTCGCCAAATTTTGACTGTTCTGTCCCAACTGCAGCTAGCAAGAGTTTCTCCATCAGGGCTAAAAGCAACAAAATAAACTAAATTGGTGTGACCCGCAAGCGTGCGAATTTCTTGCCCGTCTTTGACTCGCCAAATCTTGATTGTTTTGTCCCAACTGCTGCTAGCAATAATTTCGCCATCGGGACTGAAAGCTGCGCCGTAAACTGAGTTAGTGTGACCGATGAGGGTGTGGATTTCTTGTCCATCTTTCATCCGCCAAAGTTTTACTGTTTTGTCGTGGCTGCTGCTGGCTAGCATCTGTCCGTCCGGGCTGAAAGCTACTGTATAAACCGAGTTAGAATGTCCTGTGAGGGTGACAATTTCTTGCCCGTCTTCAACTCCCCACAGCTTGATTGTTTTGTCATCGCTGCCGCTGGCTACAACTTCTCCGTTGGGGCTAAAGGCAACAGAGTAAATTAAGTTTTTGTGTCCTGTTAAGGTGTGAAGACATTGCCAGCTATAGGTTTGCTGTTGGGGCGGGGCGGAAGGTTTTCCGGGTTTAACTAACTTGGAATTTGTTTGAGGAATTGCTAGATCGATCGCAACTTGGGGATTAATTTCTTTTAATACTTCCACAGCCGTTTGATAGCGGCGGTTGGTAGCGTTCTCAATCATTTTGTCTAAAATTTTCCCGAGTTGTTCACTCACCGGGTTGTTGGCCAAATACTGCCGCCATATCCAGGCATCTTCACCAGGATCGAAGAGGTCAAAAGGGGAAACTTGAGTTAGCAAATACAAACAAGTTACGCCTAAACTGTACAAATCGCTGCTAAAAAATGCTTTGCCTCTAGCTTGTTCGGGGGCAATGTATTCGGGGCTGCCGATGCTGGTTCCTGTTTTGAGTAATGCTGTACCTGTGGCAATTTTTGCGGCGCCAAAGTCTACTAAAACTAATTGTTTGTCGGCGCGGCGGATGATGTTTCCGGGTTTGATGTCTCGGTGAATAACGTTGTGGGAATGGATGAAGTGAAGGACGGGTAATAAGCTATTGAGTAAGTCTTGAATTTGATTTTCTGTAAATGTGCCTTCTGTTTCTACAATTTGTGCTAAATTTTGCCCGTCGATAAATTCTTGGACTACATATTGTCGGCCCTCTTGGATGGAATAGGCTAAGAGTTCGGGAATTTGAGGGTGTTTGCCCAATTCGTCTAATCGCATTGCTTCTTGTTCAAAAAGTTCGGCTGCTTTTTTGCTGTTGCGATTGCTTGCTGATGGGATGAGTTGGGTTTCTGCGGGTAAAAATTGTTTGATGACGCAGCGAGGTTTTGAGGGTTTGTCTTCGTCAACGGCGAGGAATGTTCTGCCAAAACCGCCTTGTCCGATCGCCTTTATGGCCCGGTAGCGATCGCGCAGCAGCAGTTTTGACCGACAATTTCGGCAAATTTTGGCTGCGGGAGGGTTTTGTGGCTTGGAACAGTTGGGATTTAGGCAGTAACTCATTCGATTTTGGATTTGAGGTTTTAGATTTGGGATTTTAGATAAGACGGCGGTTGAAACCGCGTCTATACCAACGATGTCCGCCGACGCGGACTGAAGAAAATAACAAAATTTTAACCGCCTTTGTCTTCAACCCGCGGAGGCGGGTTTTGTTTGTATAGACGCGGTTTCAACCGCCCGGTCTTCTTATCCCAAGGTATTTTAAAAATTCCACATAACGGGGTTATCGTCTAAATTATCGGTGACGGTACGCCCGATCGCCTCCATCTCTTTTAATTCCTCTTCACTCAATTTTACCTCACCAGCTTTAGCATTTTCGGCTGCTTGTTCCCTGTCGCGCGCGCCGACAACAATTGCATTTGTTTGTGGTGGGGAAATCAACCAAACTAAGTAGTTAAGCAAAATTAATTACATAATTAGCTTCAAATTATTTAACATTTTTTTCGGTCGATGAAACAATATCTTGCCAGCTAGAGTAGGCATCTATTTCGAGCCATTCATATTTGATAAACCGCCACAAAATCTCAATGAAATTTAATTCCGGTGAATAGCCTGAGTTGATTTAATGCTGTTTGCACTCGGGCGTAATTTTCTTTGATGAACAGCTTATTTTGGGCGCGGTGGTCGCCTTCTTCAAACTTGTGTTCTGGCCCGAGTTTACTTGTCAATCTTTCTTGAGCTAGAGATGAATAGGCAAGGATGCAGATATGATTGTCCACACAATAGGACATAGCATCTTTTTCTACCCAGCGCCAAAACAGAGAATATGGCGGTTGCAAGCTGTCGATGCGTCCGTATGGGGTGGCTTCTTCTATTGGAGTGCAGGAGAAGTGAGAAACAGCGATCGCCCGAATTTTTCCTGGTCTTTTAACTTGTTCAGGGCGTCCATTGTTTCTGCAATTGGCCCTAAGTTGGAATTCAAAGTGCCAGCGGGCCGGTGGATTTGGTAAAGGTCAATATAATCGGTGTTGAGGTTTTTTGGTTCTTCCGTATTTAGTATGCTAAATACAGAAGAACCAGATTGTTTTGGGTTTCTATCAGTTTAATCTGCTTGTGGGGTGGCTTTTACTGGTCTTACTTATTGCCTATTCCAAAGTTAGTTTAATCTGCGTGTGGGATCTGCATTCCTAGCGGGTTCCTCAAGAGATTTTCCTAAGTTAGGTGCGTAGTGGGAACTCTACATAATCTTAGGCACTTTAAAAAACTCTCCATCGCGATCAGGAGCTCCCTCCAAAATACTTTCTCCCTTAGCAAAAGGTTGCAAATCGTCCGATCGCATTACATTACTAACATCGATCGCCCGCGTTGTCGGTTGCACTTTACTCGTATCTAGTTCACTCAACTGCTCGAAATAATCCAAAATACCGTTAAGTTGACCAGTAAACTGCTCTTCTTCTTCGGGCGTTAATTCCAATCTCGCTAAATTCGCTACTTTCCGAACTTCTTCTCTGTCAATCATAAAAATCGGGAATGGGGAATGGGGAATGGGGAGTGGGGAATGGGGAATTGGTTATCAAGAATAATAACAAACAACAAACATAGAACAAATAACTAATGCCCGATGCCCCATTCCCATCCTAGTTAAAAATATACATCAATTTGCGATCGACCTGTCGTCTTCAGCCAATTTTGTACCTCAATGTAATTGTTGGGAGCCAAGCGAATAGCCTCCTTCCAATAATCTGCCGCTTTATCAAACAGCCCTTCCGCCGCTTCAAGATTGCCCGCTTCCTTTTCTTTTTCCCCTTGATAGTGGTAAATCACAGCAATATTATTCAGTGCTTGTGGCATTCTCGGATTGAGCTCCAGGGCTTCGCTGTAATATTCCAAACCTTTATCGTGTTCGCCGTTGCTAGTATGGATCAGCCCCATATTGTACAAGACATAACTGCGATCGTAAGGATCTTCCTCCAACTTCAGCGCTTCCTGATAATTTTCCAGCGCTTCAGCATATTCGCCATCTGCTTGAGCTGACATACCATCTCGGTAATAAGCAAAAGCTTCCTTCGCCTGCTTTTTCGCCGGCATCATCTTCAGGATGATATCAGCCATTACCGTGAAACTTTTGTCAATAAAGTTATCGTTGCGTTGAGTTCTTGGCATATGCGATTCTTTGGTTAGTGGCTAATCATAAAAATTAGCCTGTAAAGTTTTCCTATTAATAATTGCGCCCCTGCTGTAGTGGGCCGTGGTGTTGAGGGCGCTAAAAAGTTTAGTCGATCGCAACTGCGAACCTTAAAACACGCCCTTGGGTTTAACACTCTCGCAAGCTCTATCTATTTTATATAAGTCTTGCAAGACTTGCAAAAAAACTAGATTTCTTTAACCTCTCTCGCACTCTACACAAAACTTACAAAAACCCGCACCTGTGGAAAAAGTTCGGCTGGAGGGTGCAGGGGCAATTCTCTTCGATGGCTTTCCTTCGGATTGCGAAAACTAAGGCCAACGGGCGAGCGCGCACCGTACCCTACTAACGGTAGCCATAATCCCCCCTCGTTGACCCTCAGAGCAAACAAGCAAATAGCCTGCCGAGGAGAAATTCAATCACAAAGTTTTATTAAGCTATCCGAGTTCAGCCTATACTTAAAAGTTATTCGGCAAAACACTAGCAATATTTTGCCCCAAAGTCAAGGGAAGCCTCAAAAAAAATTAGAAACCCGATCGCCAAAACCAGCTCGAATTCCCGCAATATATAATAAAAATAACCGGGTAATTTTCACAGAGAGAAACCTATGGCTCCGAATCCCACCATTATGCAAGCCGTCGAACAACTTGGCTACCGCGTTACGGTTGGAGACGTGGCGGCAAAAGCTGGATTAGATGTTAATTTTGCCCAACGAGAACTGTTAACCCTCGCCTCCGAAGCAGGTGGCAACCTGCAAGTAGCAGAGTCCGGCGACATTGCCTACCTATTTCCCAAAAACTTTCGAGATATTTTGCGAAACAAATTCTTGCGCTTGCAGTTGCAGGAATGGTGGCAAAAAATCTGGCGAGTTTTATTTTACCTGATTCGGATATCTTTTGGCATAGTGCTGGTAGCTTCCATCCTCTTAATTTTTGTTGCTATCACGATTTTACTCTCCAGCGGCGATAGCAATAACGGGGGTGGAGGAGGAGAGGGTGGCGGCGGGGGTGGCAGAGGTGGCGGCTTTTTGTTTTTTCCGTACTTCTGGAACGACTTAATCTGGATATTTTACTGGAACCATGACCAACCATACTACCAGCAGCGATCGCGCTTAACTGGCCAAAAACCCCAGATGAGTTTTCTGGAAGCAGTTTTCTCCTTTATATTTGGAGATGGCAATCCCAATAACAATCTAGAAGAGCGCAAATGGAGCGATATTGCCACTGCAATCCGCAACAACCGAGGCGCAGTCGCCGCCGAACAAATTGCCCCGTATCTCGACAATCTCGGACAGGGATACGCCCAAGAATACGAAGAATATATGCTACCGGCTCTCGCGCGTTTTGACGGCCGTCCCGAAGTCAGTCCCGAAGGGCAAATAGTCTACCACTTCCCGCAATTGCAAACCACAGCCACCGAGAGAAATACTGAACCAGTAGCAGCTTATTTGCGAGAAATGCTGTGGCGTTTCAGCCACGCCAGCTCCGGCCAAGTCATGCTTGCAGCAGGGTTGGGAGCCGTCAATCTGGTTGGTGCGCTAGTTTTGGGGAATCTATTAGCTAAAAGTGCGATCGCAGGTGGATTTATCGGTTTAGTCAGCGCTGTTTATCCCATAATCATGATTTACGGCGTCGGGTTTCTCGCCATTCCTTTAATTCGCTACTTCTGGATTCAGTGGAAAAATAGCCGCATAGAAGCCCGCAATCAAAAGCGTCAGCAGCGAGCAATGTTATTAAACGAACCCGATGCAAACTTGAGCAAAAAACTGGCCTACGCCCGGGAATTTGCAGCAGAAAACGTTCTGACTGGAGAAGACTTAGCTTATACCACAGAAACGGAATTAACACAACAAGAACTAGAACAGTCAGCAAAAATAGATACCGAATGGCAGCGCAGGATCGATCGCTCAGACAACTTGTAATAATGACAAAAAACAGTTGTTTGTTGTTAAGTTGCGTAGAACTAAAATCTTGCACCCATTTCAATACCCGGTAAGATGCCTGTTGCACAATAAAATATCTTTGTTGTGTGTAGAACGGGCTTCTAGGCCGTTGCTAAGAAGGGTAAAAAATGTCAATCTTTACTAATGCCATAATTTTTTATACTCCGCTTTTTTTTAAATAACCTTAGGGCGTTTAAAAATCAAACAATTTTGGTCATACTTCGAGTCGTGATCCAGAGCCACAAGTTCCCACCCCTCCTCCCCTAAATGGTTAACAAATAGATGCAGCGAGCCTTGTTTCCAATCTCGCTGTTCTTCACCATTTACATATAAACTAATCAGCTTGTTTCCAAAAGGATACATATTCGCATCCACAAATAAATACTCCCACTTTTGCATAGCAATCCTTAATGTAGTTAGTTGGCAGTTGGCAGTTGGCAGTTGGCCGTAGTTATTGGTTATTGGTTGTTGGCTCTAATAACCAATGCTTTTCGGCGAAGATGCTTTTCGCCCCCCTTCCAGATTCCCAATTACCAATGCTTTTCGACCCAATTCCCAATTCCCAATTCCCAATTCCCAATTCCCAATTCCCAGCAGTTACTGGACTGCAATTCTAGCCAAAGTAGTACCCCGGTAATAGTGCAACAAAATCTGCTGGTAGCCGTATCCCTGTCTGGCCAAATTGTAGGCCCCCCACTGACTCATTCCTACAGCGTGACCGAAACCTTTGCCAGCAACTTGAAAACCCGTAGGAGCTTGGCCCGGGTTCCTGGCGCTCACACTGCCCCCGTACTGAGGAATCACTGTAAAGCGGGTACTCCTCAAATTTAGAACCTGGCGTAAATCTGCGCCAGTCATGACCCTAGAACCGCCATCTCCGATTACTTTCATTCTCAAAACGCTGCCGTAAGCGGTAGTGCGTTCTGGCTTCATCGAGATCACATTGCCCACGCCAGAAATCTTACTGCTGATTTGAGCCCGAGAAAAATTTTCTTTCCATTGGTAAACCGGCGCCCCTTGGTCGAAGTCAGGAACAGCACGCAGGTAAGGCAGAGGTTCCGTCCAAACATCCTCGACATTTTCAGTATGTCCCCCAGACGCAGAGTGGAAAACGGCTAAAATTATCTGACCGTTGTAGGCCAGAACTTGACCGGCGGTTGCATCGACTGCGGAATAAGTCCCAGAAGATTCTGTTTGCAGTCCTTTGTAAACCTGCGAAGACTGAGTGCTGTCCACGTCATAAAGGTCGGTTTCGCTTTTCAGGCGCTGGTGGATAGCGTAGGAACGGGCTGCGACTGCTTGGGCTTTCAAAGCCTCTTGAGGCCAATTGCCACTCATCTCCGCGCCGAGAACGCTGTAGAGATATTGTTCGATATCGACGTAGTTGATGGCAGTCAAGCCTCCTTTTTGGGGAACTAGAAGCGTGCGTCCCCGATACCACCGATCGCCAATCCAAACATAACCGTTCCCCGTCGGCTCGATCCAAACTTGGTTGGCCGCCCAGCGACCAATTGCCACTGTTCCCGATCGAAATTGAGCTGACTGAGAACTGTTTGCCGACAGTTCGCCCAAATTGCGCCCGCTACCGTCGCGGATTGCAGCCTTAGTAGAACTGCCGACTTTTACCTGACTTGCCCCGTCTTGTACCGCCACTCGCAAGATCAGCGCGGCCTGTGCTGGGGCTACCATTGCCAGCCAAAACAACAGCGAAATCCAAAAGTAGCGTTTTTTTAATGTCGAAAAAACGGAACCAAAAAATACTCCTGACTGCATTTGAAAATTTTCCTCCTGTGCTGTATGAGTTTAAGAATTTTTAAGGGAAGGCAAGGGAAAAAGGAAGGGGAACGGAAGAAACAAAACGTTAGAATTGGGTGGATCACTCTGTACGCTTGTCAAAAATGATTTTAGCGAAGAGATGTTCGCAGGAACAGCGATTTATCCCGGTTCCTGCCTGCGGCTATTTCCTATATGTCGGATTTGTCGCACTCTGGATATATGTAACATATTTTTTAAGACTTAATTGAGGTGATTTGACTCTTGCAGATTACATTTCTCGGAACTAGCTCCGGTGTCCCCACGCGATCGCGCAACGTTTCCAGCATCGCCCTCCGCTTGCCCCAGCGAGCGGAACTCTGGCTGTTTGACTGCGGCGAAGGAACTCAGCACCAGTTTCTCCGCAGCGATCTCAAAGTCAGCCAACTGAGCCGTATTTTCATCACTCACCTGCACGGCGACCACATTTTCGGCTTAATGGGTTTGCTGGCTAGCTGCGGTTTGGCGGGGAATGTCAAGCGCATCGATCTTTACGGGCCTGCGGGACTTGAAGAATATTTGCAAGCTGGTGTTCGCTATTCTCAAACTCATTTTTCTTACCCGGTTAAGGTACACAAAATTCACGAGGGAGTCATCTATGAAGATGACGAATATATTGTTAGCTGCGGCCCTTTGAAGCACCGAGTTACTGCTTTTGGTTATCGAGTAACTGAGAAGGATCGTGCCGGACATTTTGATGTAGAAAAAGCAAAGGCTGTGGGTATTCCTTCTGGGCCACTTTACGGTGAATTAAAACAAGGAAAGACGGTAAAGTTAGAGGACGGGCGCCAGTTTAAAGGTACTGATTTTTGTGGCCCGGATCAAATCGGGCGCAAGTTTGTTTATTGTACTGACACGGTTTTTTGTGACGGGGCCGTGGAATTAGCGAAGGATGCTGACTTGTTGGTACACGAAGCTACTTTTGCTCATCAAGATGCTCAAATGGCCTTCGATCGCCTGCATTCAACTTCGACAATGGCGGCTCAAGTGGCTTTGACGGCTGGGGCGAAACAGTTAATTATGACCCATTTTAGCCCGCGTTACGCTCCGGGGAATGCGATCGTCCTGGATGATTTGCTCAAGGAAGCGCAGGCAATTTTTCCCAATACGAAAATGGCCTATGACTTTTTGACTTACGAAGTGCCGCGCCCTGTTTAAAACTAGGGTTAATCTGACCTGAGATGTGACAGCATTTTCAATAAGGGCGATCGGGGCGGGCTCTGGGGTCCACCCCACAAGAAAATTTTAAATATCACTGACATTGATAATAATACCAGTGTCAACTATATTAAACACAAATATTTATTAAATTTACCATGACATTTGAAATTGGACTATTAGGAAAGCTAGCACCAGCAATGGCTAAACTGGCAGAAATAGGATTCAAAGAAGCTATGAAAAAATTGAATCCTAGCGATTTTGAAAAAGCTTGTATTTGTGCGCTCAAAGCTGCCGATAAAAATAAATTATTCTCTGCTTGCGAACAGGGTGTAGTCGAAGATTTTCTTAAAAGTTTCTTGACGGGTGCAGCACTTCCAGAACTCCTGAAACCTTTCAACGACCAAGAAAAGCCTCAAGTTGAGTTTTTAGTTGCAGCCTTTAATGCGACAGTCCCAGAACACAAGAAAATTCAAGACAGATTCGCTCCCGAAAAACTGCATGATTGGTTGGAGGTTTTTGCTGAAACCTATTTCCATAAAACAAGTAGTTATTTAAGGTTTCAAGTTGCCAAAGCAGACTATTTGAAGCAACTGGCTAACTGCTTTGACGATGTTAAATTTGCTGGCATTGCAGTCGAAGATCAGGCAATCGAAAAATCTGAAAAATTAGCTCAGATTTTTGTAATGCCCGATGTCTTGGAAGAGGTAAATATTCATGTTCGATTGGATATCCAAGAATTGGAAGAAGGCAAAAACCTGCAACAGATGCAGAGAGAAACTCGCTCTGCTAAAAATTTTTTAGCATCACAATTATTGAAACAAAATCAATCGAATAAATTTGTATTGCTGGGCGCTCCTGGTTCTGGCAAGACAACTTTACTGAGCTTTTTTGCGGTGATGTTGGCTCAGGATAATCCAGAAAAAATCGGCTTATCTCCTGGGATAGATTGCTTGCCGATTTTGATTAGAATTCGGGATTTTGCTAGGCTTTCAGATATCAATCTCCTTGACTATGCCCGCCAGTTTGCTGAGAAAACTATGTCCGTGAAACTGCTGCCAGAAGGCTTTTTTGAGTATTGGCTGGCCGACGGTAGGGCGATGATTTTGTTGGATGGATTGGATGAGGTTGTGGAAGAATCCAAGCGCTATGCGGTGGTGCAGCAAATTGAGAATTTTTTGGGGCAGTATCATCAAAATCTGGCAATTATTACTTCTCGCCCTGCTGGTTACAAACGCGATTTTTTTAAAACTTCTGAGTTTGAACACTATCAGTTACAACTGTTTGATGATGCTAAGGTTGATGAGTTTATTAATCGCTGGTACGACAGCCGCGTTCGAGATGCGTCGGAAGCTCAACGTCGCAAAGATAGCATTAAAAAAGCTCTGGATGACAACGATCGAATTAAATTGTTGGCGAGAAATCCGCTATTGCTGACAATCATTGCTTTGATTCACCGCTATCAAGCTGTACTGCCGAAGGCACGCCACAAGCTTTATGAAAAAGCTGTGGAGACACTGTTAAAGAATTGGGATGCTAACAAAAACATGACTGATAAGTCAGTCTTCAAATGTTTAGATGCAGAGGACTTACGGCGGCTGATGGAAATTCTCGCCTATTGGATTCACACTCAGGGTAGTACGGATAATCCTGAAGGCGGGACGCTGATTGCGATGGATGATTTGTTAGATCAGTTAACTAAGAATATTAAAACAAAAAAACAGGTTGAACTGTTCAAGGCAAAAGAGGAAGCTAAACGATTTGTTGATTTTATTCAACAGCGGACGGGATTGCTCAACGAACAAGGACAAGATTTGTACGCTTTTGTACACAAGACTTTTCAAGAATTTTTGTGCGCTCAGGAAATCGGCTATCAGGCAGATGATGACGAGAATTTTGAGATTGTTCTCAATCATATTCGAGAGCATTTGCATGACCCCCACTGGCGGGAAGTTTTGCTGTTGTTGATTGCTCAACAAAAACCGAAGAAAGCGGCGAAAGCGATGCGGGCAATTTTGGCAGCGAATAGCGATCATGAGGAATGGTTGCACCGCGATTTGTTTTTTGCTGGCAGTTGCCTTGCTGAAAATATTAAAGAGTTAAAGGTGGCAGATTCCAGTCTAACTGTGAAGATTTTGGAGAAGTTGGTTGAGTTGGAGGTAAGAGGTGAAGCACTGGTTGGTGGCAGAGTTCGCTCTCAGGTTTTGCAAATCCTTTGCAGTATGAGTGAGACTGAGTTTGAGGCGCAAACTTTGCAACTTTTGAAAGCAAAGGGCGTTGATCAAGAGCGGTTGTGGAGATATCAAGCAGGATTAGGGGAAAAAGAAGCCGCCATCAGTTCCCTGTTGCTACGTCTCGAAGATGAGCATTATATGGTGCGTTACTTTGCAGTAAAAGCCTTGGGCGAGTTGGGAAATGATTCAGCAGCAGTCATCGGTGCCTTGCTGCTACGTCTCGAAGATAGGAATAGCTTGGTGCGTGTCTCGGCAGTATATGCCTTGAGTCATTTGGGAAATACTTCCGAATCCGTCATCACTTTTCTGCTACTACGTCTCGAAGATGTTGATAACTCGGTGCGTGCCTTGGCAGCAGAAGTTTTGGGTAACTTGGGAAATGCTTCTGAAGCTGTCATCAGTGCCTTGCTGCTACGTCTCGAAGATGGGGACTATAAGGTGCGTTATTTTGCAGCATATGCCTTGGGTAAGTTTGGAAATGCTTCAGAAACCGTTATCAGTATCCTACTGCTAAGTCTTGAAGATGGTGATAACTCAGTGCGTAGTGAGGCAGCAACAGTTTTGGGTAACTTGGGAAATGCTTCAGAAGTCGTCATCAGTGCCTTGCTGCTACGTCACAAAGATGAGGATAACTTTGTACGTTTCTTTGCAGCAGAAGCATTGAGTAAGTTGGGAAATGCTTCAGAAGCCGTCATCAGTGCCTTGCTGCTACATCTCGAACATGGAAATCACTCGGTGCGTTGCTTTGCAGCAAAAGCATTGAGTAAGTTGGGAAATGCTTCAGAAGTCGTCACCAGTGCCTTGCTGCTACGTCTCAAAGATGGGGACTATAAGGTCCGTGCCCAGGCAGCAGAAGCCTTGGGCAAGTTGGGAAATGCTTCAGAAGCCATCACCAGCGCCTTGCTGCTACGTCTCGAAGATAGGAACGAGGATGTTCGTGCCGAGGCAGCAGAAGCCTTGGGTAACTTGGGAAATGCTTCTGAAGCCGTCACCAGTGCCTTGCTGCTACGTCTCGAAGATGGGGACTATAAGATCCGTGCTCAGGCAGCAGAAGCCTTGGGCAAGTTGGGAAATGCTTCAGAAGCCATCATCAGCGCCTTGCTGTTACGTCTCGAAGACAGGAACGAGGATATTCGTGGCTGGGCATCACAAGCCTTGGGTAAGTTGGGAAATGATTCAGAAGCCGTCATCAGTGCCTTGCTGCTACGTCTCGAAGATGTGTATGAGTGGGTGCGCCGTGAAGCAGTAGAAGCCTTGGGTAAGTTGGGCCTGAAATCTAGTGAGGTTTTGACTGCTGTTGTGCAATGGATCGATCGCCATCAAGATTCAGAATATGTCGGTTCAGGTATTGATGTGTTGTGGGATTTGGTGGCGGGTGAGGGAAATCGATCGCCCGTGGATTTTTAGAAGTATGTAGCTTTTGGGCCAGTAAAACCCGATCGCCCCGGAGGACTTTTGAGCAAAAATGGGGTCAGTCTGCTGTTTGACTATTAGGGCCCTCCATCCCCTTAATAACCCGGAACAGAGGTCAACTATTCAATCGAAAATCAAAAATCCCAAATCTAAAATCGATCGATTATTCAATCTAAAATCTAAAATCTCAAATCCAAAATCGGTCGCTCGCCCCCAGCGACGGCCCAGGAGGGTCAATGGTTGCTACAATCGGGGAGGGTATATGTTGTGGCTAACACTACAGCCCGTAACCCTGAAAGCTAATAGCTAAATTATTAAAAATCTGCCTCTCCTGCCATGTTTAAAAATCTGCTAGGCGATCCCAACGCGCGCAAACTGAGAAAATTTCAGCCTTGGGTAGCTGATATCAATATTTTGGAAGAAGACTTCCGCGCACTCTCAGACGACGGCCTCAGAGGAAAAACGGCCGAGTTTCAACAACGTCTGGCAAAAGCTAAGTCTCTCAACGAAGAAAAAGAGATCCTAGACGAAATCTTGCCGGAAGCTTTTGCAGTGGTGCGGGAAGCGGGACAGCGGGTTTTGGGACTGCGCCACTTTGATGTCCAAATCCTCGGCGGCATCATCCTGCACAAAGGCCAAATTGCCGAAATGAAAACCGGTGAGGGCAAAACTTTGGTGGCGACGCTGCCGGCTTACCTCAACGCCCTCAACGGTAAAGGCGTACATATCATCACCGTCAACGATTATCTCGCAAGGCGGGATGCGGAATGGATGGGACAGGTGCACCGCTTCCTGGGATTGACTGTGGGACTGATTCAGCAGGGCATGGATCAGGTGGAACGAAAGAAAAATTATAACTGCGATATTACCTACGCGACTAACAGCGAAGTCGGGTTTGACTATTTGCGCGACAACATGGCTACTGTCATGGAAGATGTAGTGCAGCGTCCTTTTAATTTTTGCGTGATTGACGAGGTTGACTCGGTGCTGATTGATGAAGCACGGACGCCTCTGATTATTTCCGGCCAGGTGGAACGCCCCAGCGAGAAGTATATGCGGGCGGCTGAGGTAGCTGCAGCTCTGAGAAAGGAAAATGAAGAACATTACGAGGTTGACGAAAAAGCTCGGAATGTGCTACTGACCGATGAAGGCTTTGGTGAAGCTGAGCGGTTGTTGGGTGTTACGGATTTGTACGACCCGGCTGACCCTTGGGCGCATTACATTTTTAATGCGATTAAGGCCAAGGAATTGTTTATTAAGGATATTAACTACATCGTCACTCCCGATCGCGAAGTCGTGATTGTGGATGAGTTTACCGGCCGCGTGATGCCGGGACGGCGCTGGAGTGACGGTTTGCACCAGGCGATCGAAGCGAAGGAACGGGCGGAAATTCAGCCAGAAACTCAGACGCTGGCGACGATTACCTATCAGAATTTCTTTTTGCTTTATCCGAAGCTGTCGGGGATGACAGGGACGGCGAAGACTGAAGAGACGGAGTTTGAGAAGATTTACAATCTGGAAGTGACGCTGATTCCCACTAACCGGATTACGAGCCGCACTGACCTTTCGGATATGGTTTACAAGGCAGAGGCCGGCAAGTGGAATGCGATCGCCCAAGACTGTGCAGAAATGCACGAGATCGGTCGGCCGGTGCTGGTGGGCACTACGAGCGTGGAAAAGTCGGAGTTGCTGTCGCGGCTGCTGCTGGAACGGAAAATTCCTCACAATTTGCTCAACGCTAAACCGGAAAATGTGGAGCGGGAGTCGGAAATTATTGCTCAAGCCGGACGGAAGGGTGCTGTGACGATCGCCACGAACATGGCCGGGCGCGGTACAGACATCATTTTGGGCGGTAATTCTGAGTACATGGGCCGCCTGAAGTTGCGCGAGTATCTTATGCCCCGGATCGTGCGGCCCGATGATGAGGACGGGTTTTCGCTAGTGCAAGTGCCCGGTATTGGCGGCCGCCCCGCACCTCAAGGTTTTGGTCAAACTGCCAAAAAGGTCAAGTCTTGGAAAGCTTCGGCGCAGATTTTCCCGACGCAGCTATCGAAAGATGCCGAGCAAATGCTCAAGGCGGCGGTGGAATTGGCGGTGAAGGAGTACGGAGAGCGATCGCTCTCGGAATTGCAAGCCGATGACATCGTGGCTATAGCTTCGGAAAAAGCGCCGACAAAAGACCCGGTAATTCAAAAATTGCGGGAAGCTTACAATTTAACTCGCCGCGAATACGATGCTTTTACCAGCACTGAACACGATGAAGTCGTGCAGTTGGGAGGGCTCCACGTCATCGGTACTGAACGCCACGAATCGCGCCGGATCGACAATCAGTTGCGGGGCCGGGCGGGACGCCAAGGAGACCCGGGTTCTACGCGGTTTTTCTTGAGTTTGGAAGACAATTTGCTCAGGATTTTCGGCGGCGAACGGGTGGCCGGTTTGATGAAAGCTTTCGGTGTTGAGGAAGATATGCCGATCGAATCTGGAATGCTGACTCGTTCCCTCGAAGGCGCTCAGAAAAAAGTCGAAACCTACTATTACGATATCCGCAAGCAGGTATTTGAATACGACGAAGTGATGAACAATCAGCGTCGAGCAATCTATGCGGAACGCCGCCGAGTATTGGAAGGTTTGGACTCCAAGGAACAGGTAATTAAGTATGCCGAACAGACGATGGACGACATCGTGGGAGCATACATCAATCCCGATTTACCTTCGGAAGAATGGGAACTCGACAAACTTGTGAGCAAGGTGAAGGAATTTGTTTATCTGCTGGCTGACATGACACCGGATCAGCTAGAAGATTTGTCCGTTGAGGAAATTAAAACATTCCTGCACGAACAAGTCCGCAATGCTTACGATATGAAAGAATCGGAAGTTAATGCAATCCGAGCTGAATTGATGCGAGATGCGGAACGGTTCTTTATTTTGCAGCAAATTGATACTTTGTGGCGCGAACACTTGCAACAAATGGATGCTTTGCGCGAGTCTGTAGGGCTGCGGGGTTACGGGCAGAAAGACCCGCTGATCGAGTACAAAACTGAAGGTTACGAGCTGTTTTTGGACATGATGACGGATATCCGTCGCAATGTGGTTTATTCGCTGTTCCAGTTCCAGCCACAGCCGGCCATGCAAGTTTCGCCAGAGATGGTTTGAACATAGTTGAAAATTGAACGGAAATGATATCGCGCAGTCTCCACCCATAATCTTTGATTTGGGTGGGGTTAGCGATATGCAATCAATAAAAGCGAAGTAATACCAATTTTCAAAAATCATGCAACAGTAGCTAGGGCTGACAAAATGTAATCCCATCCAGTTATAGATGCTAT
>NZ_JAUBPS010000097.1:0-20432 GCF_036700865.1 Microcoleus sp. S13C4 | reverse complement strand
ATTAATAATTAAGTGGGGTCGTAAAATCAAAAATAAGGGCAATGCGTGTATCACAGTTTAAATGTGCAACAGCTTAATGCTTTTACGGTCACGTTACCACAAGACCGTAAAAGATGTCAAATGGGTTCTATATCAACTGTTAGAGTTCGCAACCAGGCTCAACAGCTTTCAAGAAGCGGGCTAGCAGTGCACACCCTACAGTTAGTAATTTGCACACTGGACACCCTACTGATTATTTGTGTCGAATTAGCTCGTAAATTTCCACATAGTCTTTAGCTGGATATTTCCAGGAATTGTCACAATTCATGCCTTGAAGCATGAGTTTTTCAAATTCATCATGATAGTCATACCACAATCCGATCGCCCGATCGAGCGCCGACTCTAAAGCTGAGTAGTCGCTTTGGTAAAACACGTAACCGTTGCGCTCTTCCGGGAGGTGGCGGGTGTCGTAATCTCGATCGAACACAGTATTCACCAAACCGCCAACTCCCCGTACCACAGGAACAGTACCGTACCTCAACCCAATCATCTGAGTCAGGCCGCAGGGTTCGTAATTACTGGGAACCACAATCATATCCCCACCCCCGTAAATTAAGTGCGACAATTCCTCATTAAAACCTAGTTCTAAATGGCAGTCTGGATTGTCATTTAAAAAGTATTTTTCGTGCTGGAAATGAGCGTTAATTCCCGCTTCCGTCGCGGAACCCAAAAGGACGAATTGCGCTCCCTTACTCAGAGAGTAATAAATTGCATGGTGGACGAGATGAACGCCTTTTTGGTCGTCCAAACGACCGATAAAGGTAATAATAGGCTTGTCCGCATCGCGCAGGAACAGCCGATCGCGCAAAGCTTTTTTAGTTTTGGCTTTTCCTGCCAAATCATCCTTAGTGTAGTGGTGCGGAATGTAGCCATCACTTTCTGGATTCCAGACATCGTAATCGATGCCGTTGAGCACCCCGCGAAACTTCTCTTGATACAAGTGCAAAGTGTGACCCAAACCGTAGCCGAACTCGCCGAGGTGAGCTTCCCAAGCGTGGTGCGGCGAAACGGTGGTGACAAAGTTCGAGTAAACAATACCACCTTTCATAAAGTTGATAGCAAAAGGGTTAAAGTTATCTCGCAGGCGAGCGTAATCAAAATAATAATCATCTCGATTCAAACCCGTGGCTTGCAAAATATCGCCACCTCCCATGCCTTGATGTTTGAAATTGTGAATGGTATAGCAGACTCGCTGATTTTCCATCCAATTGTATTTGTAAATTTCAAACAGCATGACTGGAACCAAACCAGTTTGCCAATCATGACAGTGAATCACATCGGGACGCTTGTTGCTTCTGAGCAAAAATTCCAAAGCGGCTTTGCTGAAAAATGCAAACCGCATATTGTCGTCATTGCACCCGTAATAACAGCCGCGATTAAAAAAGTTATCTTGAGAGCGAGGTTCGATGAAAAAACACAACTGCCCGTGCACCCAGCCGCACAAGACATCACATAAGATTTCGCCGCCGTACCAGGGTACCGCGAGATCCCGATAAGCCTCGTGAAGTCCCCAAATGTGGTCGTACCTCATGCAGTCGTACTTGGGTAGAATAACCTCGACGCAGTGGCCGGAATTCTCTAACTCTCGACTCAAGCCGTAAACTACGTCGCCTAAACCTCCTGCTTTGATGACGGGGGCACACTCCGAGGCAATTTGTACTATGTACATTTTTTTTCTCGCTCCTGGATGAATCAAAAAATATTTTCTTAACTTGACAAAGTATATGATTTCTAGGCAGATAAGCAAGTCGGCCATTGGGAATACAGGGAAAATACGGGCTGCTAGCGGATGTTGAGACGGATTTGGGCGATCGGACTTTTGCTTAAAATACAGGTACGGACACGGCACTGCCGTGTCCGTAATGTGCCAAAGTGCAATCGATCGCCTGTTTTTCCAGGTTTTGCAACAATCAAACTAACTAATTTGTCAAATCCATTCGTTTTGAGGGATCGCATCTCGTGTCGCTGTCACTAACTCAACCCAAACCCCCAGAATCATTTTCACATATTAATAATTTACCTTTCCCCTGATAAAACCAAACATAATTTTCCCGGCCACCTTTGCCAAAATGACCTAATTTTAGATAATTTTCTTCAATCCCCTTGGTAAATCCTTTAACCAAATCGCAATCAGCTATCAAAGTTTCACCTTGTCTGAGTTCGACAACCTTAGCCGGGGAACTTGTAGCTGCTACAACAGTAGCTTTTTGTTCGCGCAAAGCTGTAACAGCAATTCTCCACCTACCGTCATTAGAAGCAGCCACTTGTCGGAATTTAAGTTTTTTAGCACCGATAACTACATTGTCCGAACAAAACTGAAATATACCGTCATCAAACTCCCACTGCTCCCCATCCAAAAGCTCGATCGGCATATAATGCAGAAAAAGCCCTTTTTGTCTCGGTTATAGTTTCACAGTACCAGTCCCTTGATATACGGGAGCGTTGTAGTCCATTTCCGTTGTCAAAGATACGCACATATCTTTCAAACGGTTATCCGTTTTATAAACACCAGAAGTCAATTTCCCCAGACACCAATGCAGCGCACCTTTTTGAATAATCACTCCTGAATTGTTCAAGTTAATTTCTACTTGCTGAACGAGGAGAATATTCTTAGTGGGATGGTAAAAATTATTGGTTTCAGAATTGATGTTATTTTGGATGTACTACAAATCCGTCGGCTCCAAAACCTTGATTTCGTATTTCATGATTTACCTCGCATATTTACTTGAAATGTGTTAAACATTTGACCCGTGATTTGCGGCTTCCGCGAACCCGGACTTATCTTGTGGAATTTATCTTTTGCAGACATCCTCTGCTACTGTTAAATTATCTAGCTATATTAGCAATAGCAGACAGCGCCCCTCCACAATTGTTGAGAAAAATTTATGCCTGCGATCGCAAAATCTCCCAATTTACCGATTTTACAAGAAATCAACTCAGGATTGCCCAATATTTGCGGCTTTGAAGCAGAAATCAGTGCCGCAGCCAATAGCAACGAACCAATCTTTCTACCTACCACAAATCTGCGCCTGGAAAACATTCAAGCCGGATTCGCCTGCGCCCTGCATATGCACCAACCCACAATTCCTGCGGGTGCAAACGGCGAACTAATCAGCAATCTCCAGCAGATGTTTGAACATCCCAACCAAGGAGATAACCACAACGCCGGAGTCTTTGCTTGGTGCTATTCTCGCATGGGAGAATTCATCCCACAACTAATTGCTGAAGGCTGCAACCCGCGAATTATGCTCGACTATTCGGGCAATTTATTGTGGGGAATGCGCCAAATGGGACGCGACGATATCTTTGATAATCTCAAGCGGATTACCTGCGATCCTAAATATCAACCTCACGTAGAGTGGCTGGGCACAATGTGGAGTCACGCCGTCATTCCCTCAACTCCCATTCCCGATATAAAACTCCAAATTCAAGCGTGGCAACATCATTTTGCGGCCATTTTTGGCATAGATGCCCTGAAGCGCGTTAAAGGTTTTTCGCCCCCTGAAATGCACTTTCCTAATCACCCAGATACACTTTACGAATACATCAAAGCTTTGAAAGAATGCGGCTATCGCTGGTTGATGGTGCAGGAACATTCTGTAGAAAATCCCGAGGGTTCGGGATTGTCACAAGACCAAAAATATATTCCCAACCGTTTGGTGGCCCGAAATTCTCACGGCGAAACAATCAGCATCACGGCTTTGATTAAAACCCAAGGTTCTGATACGAAATTGGTCGGTCAAATGCAGCCTTATTACGAAGCCAAAGGACGCAATAAACAGAAAATTGGCAATGTCACAGTTCCTTCTTTAGTTACTCAGATTGCTGACGGCGAAAATGGCGGCGTGATGATGAATGAATTTCCCAGCGCTTTTGTCAAAGCTTGGCACGAAAACCGCGAACAAGGCGGGGGAAAATCCGGTGTTGTCGGTTTAAACGGCACTGAATATTTGGAGATAATTGAAGCGGCGGGTGTTAATCCTGACGATTATCCTGTTTGTCAGGGGATTAACCAGCACAAAATCTGGCAGCTAGTCGATCCTGATAGTGCGACGCCGGAAAAAGTTGAAAGTGCGATCGCCCAACTCAAGCAAACAGACCATAATTTTCACATGGATGGTGCTTCTTGGACTAACGATTTGAGTTGGGTCAAAGGCTACGAAAATGTCTTGGAACCGATGAATCTACTCAGCGCTGCATTTCACAAAAAATACGACCCGCTGGTTCAACAAGATGCGACCGTTACCAAGCAGTTTGAATACCAGCAAGCTTTGCTTTACAACTTGCTGCTACAAACAAGCTGTTTCCGCTATTGGGGACAGGGAACTTGGACTGATTACGCGCGCGAACTTTACAACCGCGGCGCTGCTTTAATGAAGTAGCAGAATTTATCGTAGGGTGCCCCGGAAACAAACTGTTTGAACAGCGCCAAATATCTGTGCTGAAGCACCCTACAGCTAGAAAGCTTCATGGATAAAGAGAGGACTTTAGTCCTCACTACAAACACGGACTTACCAATTACTGCCTACATTTCCTGCATCAACCGCAAATAGTTTTGCCGCATCTGCGTCATATTTTCCATCATTCTATTAGCCATATCTTTCTCAACATCGCTCATTTGCTGCCAAAATAAAGCCGATCGCCTCGCCATAATTGCCTCTTCCCACAGCATCTCCAAAAGTTGTGCCGCCATTGGGTTTTCAGCATCGATAATCCCACACAATTGCTGGAAAGCCCGGTTTGCTTCGGTGTGACTACCAACATCCTGAGCCAGCGTCAGGCATTTTTTGAGTTGTACGATCGGATTTTCAGAAGAGTAAGCCATAATTTCACGAAGATAAGCGACAAAATTTACACTGATACCTTTGACATTACTAGAGTTTTGACACAGCCGTAGAGTTCCCTACATACCACCGCCAAGGCAAATCAATTCCTTGAGAAATCCCGATCCGCGTAGTTTGCACAAAATTTATTGTACCCTCCTCCACAGCTTGCTGAAAGTTCTCGCTCCGGTGTTCCAACCGCAGCGGTTGGCCTGCACTCAAGGGAAAACCGCTTAAAGTTCGATCGATATCCAGCACCTTACACAGTTTCCCAGGCCCGGCGGCGAGGCGCGATCGCTTCTTATCGGGAATTCCAGCGAATTGTTGGGGAACCGCATCTAGCTGCAAAGCTCGAATCAGCACAGCACTAGCAACTCCCTCTGCATCCGTCACCACGTTAAAACAGTGATACATCCCGTAGATTAAGTAAACGTAGCTCATACCCGGAGGCCCGAACATCACCTCATTGCGAGGAGTTCGCAGCCGATAAGCGTGACAAGCGGGATCTCCTGGACCGTAAGCTTCGGTTTCGACAATAATTCCCCGAATCGTCTCGCCATCCGGAAACTGCCGCACCAGCGAGCATCCCAGCAAATCTGGCGCTACGCTGGTAGATGGTCGCGCCAGCCAAAAAGATTCTACAATCTGAGTATTTGCACTCACTCAACAACAGGTAAATTATGGACGTTAAGTTAGTTTTAGCAGTCTTGACAGCAGTTTTCACCGTTTGCTGTCTGTTCTTTGGTACAAAAAACGGATTCTACGATACTGACAAGTATCACGGTAACGGTTCTGCTCACTAATTTTAGGTGGCTGTTAGTTACTTAAAAAAACCGCTGTCTGTTTTTCAGACGGCGGTTTTTTTAAGCAACCACAGAGGCCACAGAGGACACAGAGAAAGAGAAAAGAGAGAGCAGAAAGAATGAAAAGAAGTTGACAAATGAGGAAACAGCAGATTGCTGTCTTTGCTGCAATTAAGGATGAATTGTGCCATCGGGCATTTTAGCTTCTTGCAAGCTAGCATTCGAGAAGTCAGCGCATCCCATGAGGTTGAAACGCATTGTCGCTCCTCGATCCGTTGCTTTCATATTGAAACCAACTAATGCCTTTTCTGGATTGTTCTGTTCTGGAACAGCGAGGACATTAAAATCCATATTTGCTTCTTTTTCATTCGCATCAAGGTTGAAAGTGATGCCGGCACAGCCCAAGTCAGATCCCGTCAGGTTGGCTCTATTTAAGTTGGCATTTTTGAGGTTGGCATTGGTCAACTTAGCTCCTGATAAGTTAGCACCTTCTAGATTAGCTCCCTGCAAGTTGACTCCTTGCAAGTCTAATCCTTTTAGGTTGGCATTGCTGAAATTGCATTCGGGACACTGTTTGGTTTGCAGCAATTCCTTGACTTGGTTTTGTTGATTTGAAAAAATTAGATATTTTACCGCAGTAAATACAACTGCGATGGACAATCCAGCAGTAAATAAATTATTTAATTTCATACATATCCGAAAAGCTTCGGGGGCTTTCTGTCGCGGTTAATAGATTTCTACAATAGTGCGATCGACCTCTCCAGAATTCCCACGAAAAAATTGCAGGCATCTCCGACAAGCAGTCCGGCGCAATTAAACACCGCCAGACTTATACATCCCGCCTCCTTTCTGTCGCCAGTGCAGCTTTGAGCTTCGGACTCGTGCCGTCCGTCTGCTTAACTTTGCTTTGAGCAGTCCACAAACGGAATTTATTGTTACACGAAGGCGCGCATTGGCATATACCTGCGGACTGAAATAAAAGAAACTTTATTTATATCCCTGGAAAGAGGAAATTTTCGAGAGACTGGAGGATAATTAATATACATAAGTCATACTGTAGCTGCGCTGTTAAGTTCTCAGCAACTACTTTTTTGTCAAAATTGCTTTGAGAAATTAATTTACTTACAACACTGTTGGCAGCAGCTCAGGTTCCTCAACCTCGCCAGAACACACCACCTATAATCCCGACAATTCGGAGCGGCAATGAACACAATCAAATCCGAACCCAAAAGATCGCGCTTCATGGCTCTGCTGCTGACAACGCTGCTGACCTTTCCGTTTATGAGTGCTTGCGGTTCTAGTCAGGAAAGTTCCGCTCCCCCGCCTCCTGTTGACAACACTCGGGCTGGACGAGTGCAAACTAATCCGGGTTCCGCTCCTAGGCCACAAGCGAAAAAAGGACTGAGCAATGCTCAAAAAGTAGGGATTACATTAGTCGGAGCAGCCGCCCTTTACTACCTCTACCGCCAGCACCAAAACAAGCAAGATAAGGGGCCGCAGGGAAAATATTACCTTTCCAAAAATGGTCGCGTTTACTACCGCGATGCCCAGAATCGCCCTCACTGGGTAACGCCCCCGCCTGAAGGAATTAAAGTTCCCGAGTCCGAAGCAGCGCGTTACCGCGAATTCCAGGGGTACAATAACCAAAATACCGGTCGTGACCTCACAGGCTTGCCGGAAGCTACAGCTCCAGTTCCGGCACAGTAGCCTAACCATTTGAGATTTTAGATTACCGATTGGAGATTTTCCCTTAAATCTGGGATTCTTAATCTAAAACAGCAGTTTTTCACCAAATAAAAAAGAGGAACTTTATCATGGTAGACGGATTTTTTCGGAAGTTAAAAGATGCGATCGTCGGGCCAGACAGCGAGCAAGTCGATCCTGACGGCAATTACGAAGATCCCTCAAATCCCGGACAGTATGGCAACGCGCGTCCGGCCAGCGAAGACCCCTACGGCGACCCGGCAGACTACGCGGATGCCGGACAGTTCGGCAACGTGACCCCGGCCAGCGAAGACCCCTACGGCGACCCGGCAGACTCGTACGTAGCGGATGCGGGACAGTTCGGCAACGTGACCCCGGCCAGCGAAGACCCCTACGGCGACCCAGCGGATGAGGAAGGGTTTAGTTAAGTCAGTTGGCTAGACCAATTATCTGGTAAGCAACAGCACCCCTGCGGGGGTGTTTTTTTGTTGGGAAATACCACGAGTGAGCCAAATATGAGCGGAAAAGGGAACTATTGAGGGGATAGTGAATCTGAAACCCTTAACGAACCAGAGAATTGTTAAACGGAGAGGGTGGGATTTGAACCCACGGAACCTTGCGGTTCACCTGATTTCAAGTCAGGCGCATTCGACCACTCTGCCACCTCTCCCGGCGCATAAATTTTATCATACCAGCAATTGTCTCTAACTACAAATAGTCGCAGATTCTGTGCGCCGATAAAGAATTTGTTCTCTTTCTACCCCGAAATCTTGCCCTACCCATACCAGAGATACTTCCGACACCGAGCCATTTTCCAGCAGGACGATCGAGAAATTCCGCAGTTTCGAGCACTCTTTCTCCACAATTCGCGGTACGCTGGCCGCATTCAAATACACCGTACCCTCCGCACTCACCTCCAGCGACTTCCGCAACTCGTGCTTCGTGTGCCGCAGTTTGTGGTGCATATGACCAAAAGTTACCAGAGGTATGTGCTTCCCAGAACTCCGAGTTCGATCGATCGCCTCCGCAAAATCCGGGTCGCCCCAATCCCCTCCCAGCGGCTTCCAATCTCGCCCGCAGGGGTCTTCAGGAGCCTCTCCCAACCCCGTCGGGCCCGTGTGACCCAAAAAAATCACATTTTCGCAATCGGCCTCCGCCGCAGCCGCTGCTATGCGTCGCGCCGACTCCTCAAAACTTTCTACCCCAAACCATTCCGAGTAAAAATCCGCGTACTTCCACTCCGATCCCCCCCAAGTAAACGGGCGGCTTCCCACGACAGTTACGCCCAATTCTGGAAAATCCCGTTTCCCGTAACCGACGTGAGCTTCTCCCATTAAATCTAACTGCTGTTTTACCCAATTTTCTTGAGTTCGATCGTAAGGGCACTGACTGCGGCCCCACTCTGTCGCGGTGTACCAAGCGTCGTGGTTCCCAAACACCGCTGCTTTCGGAATGTCCAATTGGGCGATCGCCCGCACCACCTCCACCGACTCATTGCCAAAATCCCCGACAAACAGCACCAAATCAACGCCCAGATGCTTCAGGGCCTCGCCGTCTTCCGGTTCCCAGCGATCGTGAACGTCCCCCACCACCGCAATTTTGATAGATTTAGCTTTATTCATGTGATTTGTTATGTGCGATCGATCCCTAGCCCCTTCTTACTCAGCATAAGAAACAGCGACCAATTTTTGCACTCTCCCGCAGCATATTTTGGATTTTAGATTTTAAATTTTAGATTGGCTCCACGGAACAGCCAGCACTTTTTGGTGAATTCAACTATAATTCAAAATACACTTTAGCTCTCTTCGCCACCTTCCCCGGAATATTCTAACTGTGTTTACCACCGCACCTGCTCCGAACTTTACTCAAACCCGACTGCCCAACGACTTGTTTGCAGCTATTAACGCCCTCAAACAAGAGTTAAACGCCGTCATTCTCGCCCACTATTACCAAGACTCGGACATTCAAGACATCGCAGACTTCATTGGCGACTCCCTAGAACTTGCCCGCAAAGCCGCCAACACCAGCGCCGATGTGATAGTTTTTGCCGGAGTTCATTTCATGGCCGAAACCGCAAAAATTCTCAATCCAGACAAATTAGTATTGTTGCCAGACTTAAATGCTGGGTGTTCCCTCGCCGACAGTTGCCCTCCCGAAGCCTTTGCAGCTTTCAAAGCCGATCGACCAGGACATTTAGTAATTTCCTACATTAATTGTACCGCCGCAATTAAGGCAATGAGCGATATAATTTGCACCAGTTCTAACGCTGTTAAAATTGTTAACCAAATTCCCGAAAATCAGCCGATAATTTTTGGGCCCGATCGCAATCTCGGCCGATACGTCATGGAACAAACAGGTAGAAACATGGAGATTTGGCAAGGAGCCTGCATCGTCCACGAAAACTTCTCAGAAAAAAAGATAGTTCAACTCAAAATCGAAAATCCCGAAGCGGAAATAATTGCCCACCCAGAATGCGAACCTCCCGTGCTGCAGCACGCCAATTACATCGGCTCTACCACTGCTTTGCTCAAATATTCTCAAGCTAGTTCCAGCCAAGCTTTTATTGTCGCGACTGAACCGGGAATCATTCACCAAATGCAAAAGCAAGCTCCGCACAAACGCTTTATTCCCGCTCCTTCAACCAATAATAACTGCGCTTGCAACGAATGCCCGCACATGAGATTAAATACCTTGGAAAAATTGTATCTCTCGCTAAAAAATCAAACCCCTGAAATTACCATGCCCCTAGATATTCAACTAGCCGCTTTGCAGCCCATCCAGCGAATGCTAGAAATGAGCTAACCGCTGGCTACTTTTAAGTAAATACATTGTAGGCTGGGTTCGGCGCGGCGATTAAATTAAGTCATTGCCTAACCCACCACCATTAATCGATAATTCGTGAAGCAGTGGTTAACTCTTTCTCCTCCTCAGCACTTCATTCCTTTAAAACTTATCACCAATAAATAATGATGCCAGAAAAACTGATTGTTTTCACTCGCTATCCCGAACCGGGAACAACCAAAACTCGACTTATTCCGGTACTGGGAAAAACAGGTGCTGCCAACCTTCACCGCTTGATGGCCCAACGGACGATCGCGTGCGCTCTCTCTCTGCAAAAATCCCGCCAATTATCGGTAGAAGTTCACCGAGCCGGCGGCAGCAAACAACTGATGGAAGAGTGGTTGGGAAATGAGATTATTTTTCAAAATCAAAGAGACGGTGATTTGGGCGCAAGAATGACAGCAGCATTTCAAAACTCTTTTAATTCCGGGGTTGAGAAAACTGCAATTATCGGCACTGATTGCCCTGGTTTGAAAGCAGAAATCATGGCACAAGCTTTTGAGGAATTGAGCCAGCACGATTTAGTTTTGGGCCCGGCAAAAGACGGAGGTTATTATCTGATCGGGCTACGGCGATTGATACCGGAATTATTCGGTGGAATTCACTGGGGAACCAGTCAAGTATTGGCTGGTACGCGGGCTATCGCCCAAAAGCTCGACCTCAATATTGCTTATCTTCCAACTCTTGCAGATATTGATCGACCCGAAGACCTCCTCGGTTTAGATATTAATATATTGAAATAACTAAACTCTATTTAATCTATTTAAAATATTAGCAATTATCATATTTAATTAGATAAAACTACTTGATTCTGAAACCAGAAGGTCATAATATAGTAATTGTATTTGTCTAACCAAATGCTGAATCTCAGTAGCAGTTAGACAGCGCTTGGGACAATAGTCCCAGGCGCGAGAAGCAGCGGAAAATTACCAACTAAATTAGCAACTAACAGATCAGCTTTGTACAAAACCCGCCCTGCCACAGGAAAGCCCAATGTAGGCGCGGGCCCGGTGTAAAAAATGAGCAACTAAGAGCTTGTTTTTTACAAAACTCTCCCACGTTAAGGCCAAATGTACGGGGGCTCCTGGGGTCAGAAATCGGCAAAATCAGCTTTGGACAAAACTCGCTCTCTCTCATGGGCTGCTTATTTCTGTATGTCGCCAGAAAATCCCTATCTCAAAATTTCCATTATCATTCCAGTCTTAAACGAAGCACCTACAATTGCCCGAGTCATCTCCACCGCCCTTGAGGCCAAAAATGTGGAAATAATTGTCGCCGACGGCGGCAGCAGCGACGGTACTACAGATATAGCAAAATCTTTTGGCGTCAGAGTTCTCTCCACCGCCCCAGGCCGTGCCACCCAAATGAATGCAGGTGCTGCTGCTGCTACTGGAGATATCCTACTGTTTCTCCACGCAGACACTCTTTTGCCTCTCGGGTACGACTCAAGCGCGCGTCGGGTACTAGCTAACCCCTCCGCAGTCGCGGGGGCCTTTGAACTCAAGATTGACGCCCCCAGGCTCAGCCTCCGGCTGGTAGAGAGAGGGGTAAACTGGCGATCGAACTTTTTGCAAATGCCCTACGGCGACCAAGCTATTTTCCTCCACGCAGCTACCTTTGAGAAAATCGGCGGTTTTCCCGACTTGGCCCTCATGGAAGACTTTGAATTCGTGCGCCGATTGAAAAAACAAGGCCGCATCGAAATAGTACCCCAGCCAGTGCTGACATCCGCCCGTCGCTGGCAGCAGCTTGGGGTGATCGAAACCACCGCCATTAATCAAATAGTAATCATCGCTTATTTCCTGGGAGTGTCGCCCGATCGACTCGCTTTCTGGTATAAGAGGCAAAAGAAAAATTCTTCCAAAAACTAAAGAATAGTGAACTTTTCTAAAGCTCGCCGTTAATTATGTAAATAGGAAACACGTCCCTGCGTAAAATATGACTTGAACGCCTCAACTTTATTAAACTGCGAGGACAAACAGAATATGGCCGATCCCAGAGATGCAGAGCTTATTAAACCCTTTAACGGCGACCCCTTCACGGGTCATCTAGCAACTCCCATCAGTGCTTCTGATTTCACAAAAGCATTCATTGGGAACTTGCCCGCTTACCGCAAAGGACTCTCGCCCCTAATTCGAGGCCTAGAAATTGGTTTGGCACACGGCTATTTCCTTGTCGGCCCCCAAATCGTCTTCGGACCCCTGCGGGATTATCCAGAAGCAGCTAATCTCGGCGGATTATATACAGCCCTCGTCTTAGTTCTGCTTGGCACACTAGGTATGTCTGCTTACGGTTTAGTCTCTTTCAAACAAGACAACACCAGCTACCCTAGCGCTAATCCCATGACCCCTGATGCCCTCAGAAATGCTGAAGGGTGGAGCCAGTTTACCGGTGGTTTCTTCATTGGCGGGATGGGCGGCGTCTTTGTTGCCTACTTCTTACTCGAAAACTTTAACGGCATCGATGCCATTTTCCGGGGTTTAGTCAACAATTAGGCTTCACTCCCAAATATCCCTGTTGGAACACACTAACTTTAGTTTGGAGAATTTGATATGACAGGTTCCTACGCTGCTTCTTTCTTGCCTTGGATTTTGATTCCGCTAATTACCTGGCTGATGCCGGTTGTGGTAATGGGTTTGTTGTTTATCTACATTGAAAGCGACGCCTGAGCCTTACCCCTAAAGTAAGAGCTAAGTTGGAAAGCCGAAGTAAGACAATTGACGAATAATTGCTCTGAAATTTCTAGATAAATCTAGGGAAAATCAGCAAAAATTGTTTTGAGATTGCTGGCTATCAGAAAACTTAGTTTCTTTACGCCCATCTCCAGAATTTATCTGTAGAGCAATCTTTCAGTTTTCTTCCTTCTGAACTCGTAATTGCAAAAAAATCCTCTGTCGGCAGACAGAGGATTTTTTTGCCAATAAGACAAATCATCCGCTCAGAGCACACAAATTGCCAAATTCTGAGCCACAATTGTTATGGAAACCTACTAATGAGGAGACAGCGATGCAATTTTTCCCAGCACGCCGCATCTTAGCTCCATTCCTGATCTCGGTACTGCTGTTAGTGACGGCCTGCAGTCAAACCCAAGCCCCCTCCCGCTGGGACAAAGCCCAGGTGGAAAGCACCCAAAAACCTGGTAAAGCCAAGCAGACAACTGCTGATAAATCAAGTGCTAGTAATCAAAACCTTCCCAAGAAGGCAGTTGCAGGCGGTAAGTTAAATAAATACTTCCCGGCTTCGGGCGGTGGATTTGATCGCGTTTTTGCTCAAGAAAAATCCGGTTTTGCTGAAGCTAAGCTGAACAAAGGCGGTAAAAATGTCGCAGTTCTCTCGATTAACGACATCGCCGGCAACCCCAGCGCAGGTGCAAAATTCCAGCAAAGTACCAAGCAAATCAGCGGCTATCCCGCTGTTAATCAGGGTGCTAATATCACTGCTGTTTTAGTGGCAAATCGCTATCAGGTGAAAGTTCAATCCCGCAATCCCTCTTTTACCGCTAGCGAGCGCGAAGCTTGGCTGTCAAAATTTAACCTCGGCGGTCTCGCACGCCTCAAGTAGCAATCTCTTTTGTCACACTCCGCGCCCGACTCCAGTCTGGCGCTATTAGAATTAAGTCTGCAAGAATGAGACTGTGAAGTTCTTGGCATCTGCCAAAAGTAATACCTTTGATTCCAGTTCCAGCAAAAGGAGTTTTTTGTGAGCAAAACAGTCTTTGAATTAGTCGATCAACTGCCTCAAGACAATATGACTGTCAAAGCCCTGCGAGCGCTTGACTTTGTGGTTCCCGGTGAGTGGAACAATTTAGTTGGCTTTGAAAATACCATTCGCACCGTTACTGGCGAAACTGACGAAGAACTGATTCAGCAAATTGGCGATCGCGCCATCTACCTCTACAACGATAAATCTGAGGGCTACCAGCGCGCTCTCTGGCTCTACCAAACTATTGACAATGCGGACAAGGCTTTGGGTAGTGCCGCCCTCGCTAACAAAGTCTCCCAAAATGTGCCGTTTTTATCGATGCTCGGCAATCTCACCCCCAAGCCCGAAAAAGCTCAGACGATCGACCTTTCTTTGAAGTTAGTCGTTGAGTTACTAGCTTTTTGCCAAATTAACGGCCTTCCAGGCGACAGCATTGGCGATTTTGCTGCTTCCTTGGGCGACTACGGCGGCGAATCCCTGATGCGGATGGCTGCTTTGGTTTGTTTTGACGGTTTGATTCCCCTGGGCCCGGACTTTATCATGGCAACTCAGTCTTGGATTCAAAAGCTCTCCCCGAACGATTTGCAAGATAATCAGGCATTTAAGTCGATCGGTGGCATGATTCCAGGGGGCTCTCCCGCTGGCCAACTCGGCTTTATCGGCGAAAGCTTTAACTCGGTTTCTGGCTGGATGAGCTCTTTTGTGAGCGATCGAGGTTTGACTCCCCAAAACGTACTTGGCCACTTGCAGAGTTTTGTGGAAATTTCTGCTGACAAGGTGGACTACGTGGGCGCATTCCTCGACATGACTACCAACTACTACGAACACACCGGTATTCAAACTCTCGCCCGCCGTTTGATTGAACGAGCTGTCGCTGAGATTTAGAATAACCAAAGGAGTTGTGATATTGGCGGGCGATCGCCCTCTGAGAGTGTTTTGAGTTCAAATTTTTTTGACTAGCCATTTTCTCAGGTTGGTTTTCGCTCAAAAGTGTCCGCGATCAAAAAAGTCGATCGCCCGCATCTGCACTCACAACTCCTTTTACCGATCACTTTTAAAAGGAAGCGTTAATGCCAGAAGAACCCCAAAATCCTACTGCTGGAGAATCGGAAACTCCCAGTGCTTCGATCGAGAATGCCCCGAGTTCCGACGTACCCGAGACAAGCGACTTTCCCAGCACTGACAAGCCTCAGCCGGCTGCTAAAAAGCCCCCAGCTAAGGCCGAAGGCGACAATCCCCCAGCTAAAGCTAAAAAGGAAAAAGCACCTGCTGTTGAAGACAAGCCATTTGCGGAATTTATTCAACAAGATTATTTGCCGGCTTTGCAAACTGCTTTGACTAAGCAGGGCGTTAAGGATTTAGAGGTGAGTTTGGCAAAGCAAAAACTCCCCATTGCCGGCATGAGCTCCGCCGGCGATTGCTGGCAAGTAATTGGTAAATTTCAAGAAGGTCAGCGCCAATTTAACCTGTATTTTCCTCAAGAAAATATTCAAAGTCAAAGGGCGTTTTCCTGCGCTGAAAATAATACCAAAACTAGCACTTTAGAGCCTTTTTTGATAGATGAGCGTAAGGTGACACTAGACCTCATGGTGTTTGGCATCGTCCAGCGACTTAACGCTCAAAAATGGCTAAATCTTAATTAGTCAGTAGTCAGTAGTCATTAGTCATTAGTTATTAGTCCTTAGTGGCTTGTCTTCAGGGACTTACTAATGAGTGTCAGGGCGGGTTAATAGTAATATAAACTTTACCCCTCGCCCAATCTCTAATTTTGCCCTGACTGACTCAGAAGTGAGAAATCATAGCTAATGACTAATGACTATTGACTAATGACAGATTTTCTTCGGATTTTGTCAAAAAATTGCGAGCTTGCATAATCCCGTAAAGGTCAACATCTGTTTCTAACAAACAAGCATGACCGCTGTTAGCCAGCACCACCATTTGAGCCTTGGGAATTACCTTGACTAAAAGCTTCGCTTCTACTAGGGAAGGCAGCAGCCTATCGGCACCGCTAGCAATTACTAGCGTCGGCTGTTTGATGTCACGCAACTGATTTTCGTCAACATTAAACGATCGCACTAACGCCAATCTCCACACAGAGGTGTTTTGCGGTACTGCTTGCATCGCTTCTAGCAAAGCGCGGCGATCGTCGCGCCCAATCTTTCCTAATGATGCTAATATCGGCAATAAACCGATTACCGACAGCGGATAAAGGTTGGCCGGCAGCCACTGAGTCAGGTACGATCCCCACTGCACCCAAGGCTGCTGTCGAAACGAAGAAGCTGGATTGACTAAGATTAATCGATCGCACAATTGAGGAGCTTCTAAAACAGTTTTCATCGCTAAACAGCCCCCAAATGACTCGCCGCACAGATAAATCGGCCGCTTCGGCTTTCCGGCTTGCTTTTCTGCTTCAATTAACGCAATTGTTTCGCTAACCAGTACCTCCCAACTAGCCATGTCGTCAGCCGGTACAGTTAAGCAGCGAATGTCGAAATCATTTGCTAATTTAGAAATTTGGGGCCGCAGCAGCAAACCACTGCCATCCATACCGGGAAGAAATACAAATAAAGGGCGCTCGGGTTTCGGCGGTTTGGGGGTTAGGAAACGAACCTTGTTGTTAGCATTTGCCATGATTCAAATCAATCGATTTTAGATTAAAGAATTGGAAATCTGACACCAGCCAACAGTCAACAAACTTACAAACTTACAAACAACCTCGTTGGAGTAATTCTGCAATCTCTCCCTGACAGTGGTCTGTGAGTTCAGCAACGACTGCTTTGGCTTTTTTGCCTCGATATTGCTGCTGTCTCTCGACAGTAATCCAGTAAGGCCGGCCGATTAAAACATTAACTCGCTGATAAATTATCACAGGATGCCACCCCGATCGATCGAACAGCGGTTCCGAAGGATCAAAAAAACTCAACAACTTGAGCGGTACACCCGATCGTACCGACTTTTCCTCAAAAGAACTAATCGCCACAGGCAAAACTGCCAAATCCCGCACCGGAGCCCGGAAAGCCAAATGAGCAAATCCCCGCTGAAACTGCCCCACAGTATTCGGCTGAGTAAAATTTACCATCGGTTCTGCACCCTCTGGAAACACCCCCACCATCGCCCCGCCTTGCAGCAGGGCCGTCGCTTGAGAGAAAAAATGCTGCTGTCGGTGCTCCGGTGCTTCCAAGGGGAAAGCGCCGAAAGTCGTGACCACTTCCCTCATCACCGGAACTTGACCCATGTAATGATGACAAGCAAAGCGGATCGATCGACCCAAAGCCGCTGTTAGCAGCACAGGATCTAAGAAACTGCGGTGATTGCTCACCACCAGGACCGGACTCTCTTGGGGAATCCGGTCTTCGCGGTACACAAAGGTCTGCGTTCCCAAACTAGCCAGGAAACAGCGCGAAATCAGCAATTTGCTCTCTGAAGACATGGGCCAAAAGACAGGTGGGACGCGATAAATGTTGATTCTATTCCCATGCAGCTTAACATTACTTTACTAAGTTGGGGCTCCCTCAAAAAGTAGACTTTCCGCTTATGCCTTTGTTTCGTAATCTTGGAGGCACGGGTGGCCATCACCTTGGTTTTTTGGCGCGTTTACTTCTAGTCAGCCTGCCAAAACCCTAAAAAACCGGGTTTCTAGGCGTTGGAGTGCGAGCGCGAACTGTTTGGGCCGAATTTCCCAGTCAGAAGCAAAAATTTATCAAGTGTTGTGGCAACTTATTAAAGAATGTTTACAACAACCCCAAAACCTAGTTGCGACAGCTAAACTTAGAAATTTACAGTCGGCATTGACGCACTGTCAAAGTATTTTTGGACAAGTCGTAATAGCAATCTCGCGAGGCATCAAATGAATAACATCCAAAACTATCGCCTTAAATGTACCCTCACCTTTGGCGACATTTACGGTCAAATCATTGTTTGGCTGATAGTCATCTTCCTAAGTCTAGCGTCGGCACTGGCCTTGTGGAGTAGCGCCCGCCAAATTTACGCCTTGGCTACCGTCGGCTTGATTTTAGTGCTGTCTCTGCCCTTCTTGCTGTTTGCTTTCGTTACAACTCTGCTAAATAACATTGAAGTGCTTGCCGTAGAGCCCGGCACGGAAACTCAACCTTCTGCAACGGGAAATCAGTCCAATCAGCAGTCTGTCGAAAGCGCCGGCTAGTCCAATTTAAAATTTTAACTTTTGATTTTCCATTCAAATCAAAAGTTAAAAAACTTCCTGCTCTTTTGGTAGGAAGTTTTTTTTTGCGTCACCATAAGTTGAGCAGAACACTCAAAATAATTAAAAAAAATGCTAGAACACGACGTAATCATTGTAGGCGGCGGTTTAGCAGGTTGCCGCGCCGCAGTAGAAATTGCCCGGACTGACCCGAGTTTAAAGGTAGCTGTAGTTGCCAAAACTCACCCAATTCGATCGCACTCCGTCGCAGCCCAAGGTGGCATGGCCTCCAGCCTCCAAAATGTCGATCCCGAAGACAGTTGGAAAGCCCACGCCTTCGACACAGTAAAAGGTTCAGACTATTTAGCTGACCAAGACGCGGTAGAAATCCTCACCCGCGAAGCACCCGGTGTAGTCATAGATTTAGAACACATGGGAGTCCTCTTCTCCCGCCTCCCAGACGGCAGAATTGCCCAGCGCGCTTTTGGCGGACATTCCCACCGCCGCACCTGCTACGCCGCCGACAAAACCGGCCACGCCATCCTCCACGAATTAGTCAATAATCTGCGCCGCTGCGGAGTTCACATCTATCAGGAGTGGTATGTCACGCGCCTGATTTTGGAAGAAGGCCAAGCCAAAGGGGTAGTTATGTACCGCCTGCTAGACGGTCAAATTGAGGTTGTCCGTGCTAAGGCGGTGATGTTTGCTACGGGGGGTTACGGCCGAGTTTACAATACCACATCGAACGATTACGCCTCGACGGGAGACGGTTTGGCGATGACAGCTTTAGCGGGATTGCCGCTGGAAGATATGGAATTCGTACAGTTTCACCCGACGGGTTTGTATCCCGTGGGAGTGTTGATTTCGGAGGCTGTGCGGGGCGAAGGCGCTTATTTGATTAATTCAGAGGGCGATCGATTTATGGCGAATTATGCCCCGTCGCGGATGGAATTAGCGCCCAGAGATATCACCTCGCGGTCAATTTCCATAGAAATTCGCGCCGGCCGAGGAATTAATGTTGATGGTAGTGCCGGCGGTCCCTTTATCTACCTCGATTTGCGGCACATGGGACGCGAAAAAATTATGAGCAAAATTCCTTTTGCTTGGGAAGAAGCCCACCGTTTGTTAGGAATTGATGCCGTAAATCAGCCGATGCCCGTGCGCCCTACGGTTCACTATTCAATGGGGGGAATTCCTACTAATGTTAGCGGGCAAGTTCGCAGCAGTCCTGACAGTTTGGTAGACGGTTTCTTTGCAGCGGGCGAAGCAGCTTGCGTGTCGGTTCACGGCGCCAACCGTTTGGGCAGCAATTCGCTTTTAGAATGCGTTGTTTACGGCAAAGTTACTGGGGCAACTATAGCACAATTCGTACAAAACCGCAAGTTACCTGCTGTAGACGAACAGCGTTATATTAAGGAAGCAAAAGAGCAAATTCAGGCACTTTTAGAACGTCCTGGAAAATACCGCATCAATCAAGTGCGACAACAGTATCAAGATACTATGACTGAGTATTGTGGTGTATTTCGTAGCGCCGAATTGATGCAGGAAGGTTTAAATAAATTGGACGATTTAGAGCGAAAATATGAGGAGGTTTACTTAGACGATAAAGGCAAGTTGTGGAATACGGAAGTTGTCGAAGCTTTGGAGTTGCGGAGTTTAATAATTGTTGGAAAAATGATTTTAACTTCTGCTTTGAACCGGCAGGAAAGTCGGGGAGCTCATTCGCGGGAAGATTTTACTGAGCGCGATGATGGGAATTTTTTGAAGCATACGCTGGCGTATTATTCGCCTGCGGGGATTGATTTGGCTTATATGCCGGTGGCGATTACGATGTTTGAGCCACAGGAGAGGAAGTATTAATTTGTAGGTGGGCAATGCCAGCCCTGTTAAGGTTGTGAAGAAATCCCTAAAACACTTAAAATTGCCTAGGGGGCGATCGTTAAATCTGATTCTTTTAAAAGGCGATCAGTAATAAACCTGGTTTATTGCCGATCGCCACCGCCTAGAATAACGCAAATCAGTCGATCGCACCTTGACTGGGCTGGCTGGCAATGCGTACCTTACCAATTGAGAGGAAATTCGGCAATCTTTAGTCTCTTCTACCACTTTTAGTTATCTTGCGCTATAATTATGTCAGATACGACATATTTGTAAACTTTATGACTAGACTACTTAATTTATGGAATCCCAAGGCGAGAACAAAGATGTTGTTTGGCTCATCAGAGGCTCCGTAAAAACTCCCCCTTTTTCCGCCTCAGCGCGAATTGAGGCAGGGATTTTATTAACTGTAGTTTAGACTAACTAAAGATGAGAACGGTGGTCCAAGAAAAACTAGAGCCACCGTTAAGGAGAGAATGAGGG
>NZ_JAUBPS010000096.1:0-20554 GCF_036700865.1 Microcoleus sp. S13C4 | reverse complement strand
TCGCTGGCATTTATAATTATGAACTTTCTTTAAAGACTAAATTAGAGATCGCCTGAGACTTTCGCAAGAGGTCTAATCGAACAGCGAATCAACATCCTGAACATAGGCATGAAGAATAGTAACTTGTCCCAAGTAATCTCGATCGTCTTTACACACAATAATTCCTGCATGATGTTCACCGCGACGGTGTAGCGCCACAAAATCATCGCGATTGAAGCTAATTACCGCCCGATTTTGTTCAGTAGCAAATCGGAGAACCTCGTCATCAGCAATCCCTTGATTCGCTTGACCAGCATCATAGGAAGTTAAAACATCACAGTCAAGGCTACGCAAATGCTCGACCATTGCGATCGGGAAATTTTCACTCTTAATACAGCCTCACCCTTTCAATCATCGGTTTGATGAGAAACAATAATGCGATCGATTTCTTCCCGGTGGCGATCGTAATAACGCCAAGCATTCTCTAAATCGCGATCGTCCAAGACTGGATAATTCTGAAATAACTCAGCCTCATCAGCCCCCTGTTGGTGAAGCGAAACCAGTGTCCAAACAGGAATGCGGGTGTTGCGAATCCGGGCATTTCCTCCACAGACTCCAAGCGTACTCTGAATCGCCCTAGCCGAGAGTTTTTCTTGAAACAGCAAACTCTCTTCAGGTGTCAGCGACTCAATGACTTGAATTAAGGAGTCAACCAACTGAATGTTCATAGCTGGTAATTTACGGAATATATAATAGTGCGATCGATCAAACTATCATACCAAATTTCCCCAACGCCAACCTCTCAAGCGGAGCGCACTTGCCTATCTCCGGCGGCAATTCCTCGAACCCTGCCAAATCCAATTCTGTCTGGCCCTCATCCGCAGCTTTGTCGATTAACTGCAACAACTCCTCTGGCGTCATATCCTTTATCTCTCGGTAGTCTTCATTTTATTGTGACAGGCTCAGATAAACTGGGTTTCCAAGGTCTGCGTGTGATACCTACTTACTTAAACTTTAGATAATCTAAATATAAACACATAATAAACCTCAATCTCCTGTTTTTTACCCACAGATGACAAAGGGTGGTACGCTGGGGATAGGAAGTTATTTGTCTATGAACCAAATTAAACGTGTTGCCATAGTGGGAGGAACCCACGGAAACGAACTCACAGGAATTTACCTCGTGAAGAAATTCGAGCGCGCGCCACAGTTAATTGGGCGATCGACTTTTGAAACAATCGCCCTGCTAGCCAATCCCAAAGCTTGCGAAATCGGGACACGCTACATCGATATCGACCTCAACCGCTGCTTTAGAAAGCAAGATTTAGAAAATCCCCATCTCTCCAGCTATGAAGCGCAGCGGGCGAAAGAAATCTACCGCATTTTTACTTCAAAAAACACTCATCTGCCCAACGTAATTATCGATTTGCACAGCACCACATCCAACATGGGGCTAACATTTATTCTCGCCAGCCATCATCCATTTAACCTGCAGCTAGCAGCTTATTTAACCTCAGTGTATCCCCACCTCAAGGTACTCGCTTCTACAACCAAGAATCATGATAGTCCTTTGCTGCGATCGCTTTCGGTATTAGGCGGTACGCTGGAAGTTGGTGCAGTGCCGCAAGGCGTATTAGATGCGTCTTTATTTCAGCAAACTGAGCAATTAGTCTGCCGAATTTTAGACGGCGTAGAAGCCTACAATCAAGGCACAATGCCTGCTGCAAAGAATCCCCTGACTATTTATCACACCATTGGGGCGATCGACTATCCCAGAAACGAAAAGGGAGAAATTCAGGCAATGATTCATCCTCAGCTACAATCCAGAGATTATGAAGCCCTGAATCCCGGCGATCCGATGTTTTTGACCTTTGATGGCGAGTCGGTCTGGTATGAAGGTAAATCGACGGTATATCCAATTTTTATTAACGAGGCGGCTTACTACGAAAAAGGAATTGCCATGTGTTTGACCCAAAAGCAAATTGTTCTTAATAGTTTGTAGTGAGGAATGCAAGTCCTCGGATTTGTAAGAGGACTGAAGTCCGAACGATCGAACCTTGTTTATTTTTATTGGTGATAGTAAGGAATGCAATTTCTCGGATGGGAAAAAAAACTGAAGTCCGAAGGATTGAACCTTGTTTATTGTTGGGTGTAAGGAATGCAATTAATCGGAATTTTATGAGGACTGAAGTCCTCACTACGAAGCTCATTTATTGTTCTTGATCGGTTAAATTATGGGAGTCAGGCGACAAAAAATTCTCTTCAGGAACTGGACGAGAATCATGAAACTGCTTCCATACTTCCAAACTTAAAATGCAGGCAATCAGCCATATAAAACCAGCCATATAACCAGCAATAACATCGGTAGGCCAGTGAACTCCGAGATAAAGCCTGCTCAAACCAATAGCAGCAATTAATACAACTGTCAAGCTGTAAATCCACCAGCGCTGCTTGGGAAAACGGGAACCCAATAAATATCCCAGCAAACCGTAAACAACCATTGAAATCATGGCGTGCCCGCTAGGAAAACTGTAAAATTTCACCTCAACCGCGCGCTCCCAAAGTTGAGGTCGAGCGCGTGCAAACAGTTGTTTTAAGAGTATATTTAAACCGAGCGCCCCTGCGCCCGTAACTGCAATAGTTGTGGCTTCGGAGTTATGTTTGCGCCACCACAAGATAATACCCAAACTGACGCTCAGGGCTAGCAGCAAATTTGGCTCCCCCAAAAATGTAAAGGCGAGCATGATGCGATCGCGCAGCGGAGTGTGAAGGCTCCTAAGATATAGTAAAATAGATTTATCGAAAGCGTAGGTTTCCTTTTCCAAAACCTCTTGGGCAAGGGTGGCAAATCCCCACATCGCCAAAGCAGCAACAGCAAGCCCGGACAGCCGAATGATCGAAATGAGCGATCGAATTTTAGAGCGCATTCTTGAAGTAATTAAAATTTTAAAAGTTCAAACTCAAAATAATATAACAAATATAGGAAACGAAAAAGCCTTACCAATCGTCTAGATTCTTGCTCCCCTCTATTCTGAATCATTAATTGATTTTTCACTACCCACCTCAGCTTTTACATCTAACCAGCGAATGACTATACTATCAAAAAAATACATTTCTGCAATTTTGTTGGTCTTGGGGTTGACAAGTCTTTCTAGTTGTGATAGTGACAGCGGAGTAAGTGCGCCGATCGCCGAAGCCCACACGATCGCCCAGCGTCTCGTTTCGACCGCAGTCGCCCAAAAGCCGAACAACCCGCAATTCGGTCAACCGATAGACTGTACCCTAGGCAAAGACTGTTTTGTATTGCTGTATTTCGATCGAGAACCCGGCCCCACCGCCGTCGATTTTGGCTGCGGGCGCCAAACCTACGACGGGCACGACGGCACAGACTTTGCCATTCCCGACGCCAAAGCAATGGCAAAAGGAGTTCCAGTTATTGCCTCCGCTGCAGGCAAAGTTTTGCGATCGCGAGATGGTGTGGTCGATCGGCGTTTACAAAACGATACAGACAAAGCCAGCATCGCAGGCACAGAATGCGGCAACGGCATGGTAATCGACCACGGCGGTGGTTGGGCAGCCCAATACTGCCACCTCCGCAAAGGCAGCGTTGCCGTCAAACCGGGTACGCAGGTACAAAAAGGCACAGTTTTGGGCATGGTGGGAAACTCTGGGATGGCCTCTTTCCCCCACGTACACGTAACTTTTCGCTATCAAGGCAAACCCGTAGATCCGTTTGTCGGGCCAGACGCGAAGGTAGGCTGCAACACCGCCCGCAATCCAATTTGGGACAAGCCGATCAACTATATTTCCACAGGTTTAATCCGGGCTGGTTTTGCCAATAAGCCACCCGATATTAACGCTGTCTGGGAAGGACAATTTTCCGAGACTCAACTCCCTGCAAACAGTCCAGCTTTGTTGTTTTGGGTGCAAAGTTACGGAGTGCTCAAGGGCGATCGCGAACAATACAAATTATTTGCACCCAACGGCACAAACATTGCCGATCAGACCAATGAAATTAAAGCCCCCAGCCGCACTTGGTTGGGTTATGTCGGCAAAAGAAACAGTACGAATTCTCCTCTGACTCCCGGAGTTTGGCGGGCCGAATATCGGTTGACTCGGGGCGATCGAGTTTTAGCAGAAGTCAAGCGAGAAGTTGAGTTGCGGTAGTGGATAAGTTCTACAATAGACGAGCAATTGCATAAATCTTTCATTGATACAGAAACCGCAGATGTAAGGCAGATAAACACAGATAAACGCAGATGTATTCAAGGTAGGAAAGCGAGACGTTTAAGTGAGTCCCGGTTAATTTAAACTCTTGTGGGGTGGGCACGGGAGCCCGCCCTAAAAATCAAAACTAAATACACAAAACCTTAAGAATGTCATACAGTCAATTCACCAACCTAGAAATGATTGAAACCAACTTTGGCATAACCATTGCTGACAAAGTTGGTATTTTTGCCAATTTACCCGAATCCGAGTATAGCGACCTTCTCAGTCAAACTCTGCAAGAAAATATTTCTTTGGCTTTAGCAATTAATACTGAAAAAGCTCGCTCCGAATTAATTGTTACACCTATTTTAGTAGAAGTTAGAAAGCAGTTTAAGTATCAAATTAGCTTTTTCTCGGGAAAAGAGTTTAATGTAGATTTAGAAAAAGGATTAACTGGTTTCTGTGACTTTCTGATTAGTCGTTCTCCCGAACAACTACTAATAAAAGCCCCGGTTGTCGCCTTGGTTGAAGCTAAAAATGATAATATCCAAGCTGGACTTCCACAATGTATGGCAGAAATGATTGCCGCTCAAATATTTAATGAAAGAAGAAACAATAATATTTCCGAAATATATGGGGTGGTCACAACAGGGACAAATTGGAAATTTTTACGACTTAGCAATCAAATTATGGAAGTCGATCTAAATGATTATTTCATTGATAATATTAGTCAAATTATTGGCATTTTAAAATATTTAATAAATGCGGCGAACCTCTGAAACTTCAGCTATATTGAAACGCATCTGCGTTTATCTGCGTTTATCTGGGGTTTCCCGATCGAAGATTTATGCAATAAGTCTATAATTTTTACACGATCGCAAATTCTACCGGACAATATAGCTGTCATCAGCTTATTGTCGTCGGCTCGATCACGTTGGGAAGAATGCTTTGGATGTTGACAATTTAGGGCAAATTGTTCCAAGCTTGAGCCACAATGTCGCTCAGCCATAGCCTCTGAGCAAAATCGAGCAGATTGTCGTCCGCGAGTACCTCAGCCTTCAATTCATCCAAAGACTGAGATCGCGATCGAGCTATTTGAATCACACCCGCGATCGCCGACGCCACCAATTCTTCATTCAGTGGCTGCTGTCGCAAAGCAATCATTTCTTGAGGATTCGTAGGAATGGGATAATTCATGAGATTGCATACCGAAAGGAGTAGATATTCAGCCACTGCGGGCCAACCGAGAGCAAGAGCGATCGAAAACCTAAAAATCTGAGAACATTGTAAACTTATTTAAAACTAAATAAGTATTCGGGAGTATAGCCTACTTTGCTCCCTTGTCAACTCCCCCATCTTTATTAATTTATTCAGAATTGACACCGTAATCATGCAAGAAATTCTTTATCTAGAAGTCCCCACACCAGATACAGCAGCCGTCTGCACTTGGTTGCAGCACGAATTCGATCCCGGAATCGGAGAAAAAATTATTACTCCTGACGGTTTTCGCCTGCTTTCAAACGTAACAGCACCCGAGGTTATGTTGTCGGGCACTCAAAATGCCAATCCCAAACCCTCCTTCGCTGACAGCAATTCAGGAAACCAAAATTGGCGATCGACAGAACTTTCCACCTTTGTCTGGTCACTGCAGCGCACCACTTATTTAAAAGTCTTTCGTCTAGAAGAGGCGCCTGCGGGAGAAAAAAAGTTCCTGGAAACTCTGAATCTTGCTGTGAGAAACAAGTTTCCCGATCGCTACCCCGAGCCCCCTGTCATAGACCTCTCAAAACAGTCAATTTTTGACGCTCTGGCCCCCTATTACCCCCTGACCGTCAAATACTTCCAAAAAATGCCTGAAGGCGAATACGACCTCAAGCGCGTCTACTGGTGGGAGCAACGTTGGCGCGAAGGCACTCGCAATCCTCAAAAGCCCAAACAAGTAGTGTTTTTGAAGGAAGAGGGAACAGGGAAGAAGGAAGGAGGAAGAGGGAAGAAGGAAGAGGGAACAGGGAAGAGGGAAGAAGGTACAATTTCGGTGTCTGATTCTGGCGATACTTTTTATGACTTAATTTATATTGGCGGGGCCTTGGGAGTGATTCACGCCGCAGTCATGGCGAGATTGGGCTACCGGGTGCTGCTAGTTGAACGAATGCCTTTCGGGCGGATGAATCGCGAGTGGAATATTTCGCGAGACGAAATTCAAAGCTTAATTGATTTGGGTTTATTTACTGCTGCAGAAATCGAAACTTTGATTGCCAGAGAATATAAAGATGGCTACAACAAATTTTTTGATGCTAACAATCCACCCGTTGCTAAAGCGCCAGTTCTGCACACACCAAAGGTACTCAATGTAGCTTTGGACGGAGAGAAACTGCTGAATTTAGCGGGAGTTAAGCTAACAGAAGCTGGTGGGGAAATCTGGGACGAAACTGAGTTTATCCGAGCGGATGTTGAAGCAGAAAAAGTAGTATTTCAAGGCCACCACTTGCCGACAAAAGCCGATCGCACTGCATTAGGACGGCTGCTGGTGGATGCAATGGGTTCGGCTTCTCCCATCGCTTGGCAATTGAACGAAGGGCGGGCTTTTGACAGCGTTTGTCCGACGGTGGGAGCAGTCATCGACGCAGGATTTGAGCCGGGAGTGTGGGATTCCGAGTACGGGGATGTGCTTTACACTCACGGGGACATTTCTCGCGGACGCCAGCTCATTTGGGAGTTGTTTCCCGGCGCCGGCACAGAACTGACAGTTTATCTATTTCACTACCACCAAGTACATCCAGAGAATCCCGGTTCTTTGCTGGAAATGTACGAGGATTTTTTCGCAATTTTACCAGAATACCGCCGCTGCGATGTCGATAAATTGGTGTGGAAAAAACCGACCTTTGGTTATATTCCCGGGCATTTTAGCAGCAACAGCAGCGATCGCTCCGTGGCGATAGATCGCCTAATCTCGATCGGCGACGCAGCATCCTTGCAATCTCCCCTTGTTTTCACCGGCTTCGGCTCTCTTATCCGCAATCTTTTTCGCTTAACAGACCTTTTGGATACAGCATTAAAGCACAATTTGTTGACGGCAAATCACTTAAACCAAATTCGCGCCTACCAGAGCAATGTTTCCGTGACTTGGCTGTTTTCTAAAGGCATGATGGTTCCTACCGGCAGCAGTTTGCCACCCCAAAGAATTAATTCAATTCTCAATACCTTTTTCGGTATTTTGGCAGGACAAAAACTCACCGTAGCCGAAACTTTTATTAAAGACAGAACCGACTGGCTAACTTTCAATCGACTGGCGATCGAAGCAGCCGGAAAAAACCCTTCTCTCCTCTTGTGGATTTTAGATTTTGTCACCTTGGGGGATATTTGGCGCTGGCTGGGAAGTTACTTGAGTTTTACTCTGCTGGCTTTGGCCAGTTTGCTGTTCGGATGGCTTCCCAGCTTCGCCCGCAGAGTACAGCCTTGGTTGGAACCCCGGTATCCGGCTGTTTGGCTGTGGCTGTTGGCTACCAGCTATGCTCTCACCTACGGCATGGGAAAAGGGAGAAAAGAGTTTTGAGTTTTGAGTTTTGTCTCAAAACTCAAAACTAGCAACTTCCGTTCACTATCGAAAACTCGGCAATTCAATTTCAGCTAGCGATCGACGTTTTTTAGAAGCCCGCAGCGGACTGGCAATCAAGCTCAGCCAGTCGGGTTGGGCAACTGCTGTAGCTTTTGCCACACTCGATCGCACTTCTTGAATGCCAAAGGTTTCAACGGAGTTCAAAATTTGAAAAGCCCTGGCTAATTCTTGCGTGTCCGCTTTGGTAGCAGCAGTTTCGGGTTCAGACTCAGCCATCGGCAGTTCAGGTTCCGCAACCGCAGGGGCCGAGTCAGGTGCCGGCTCATGAGGCTGGTAGGTTTCGGTCTCCTGTAATTGAATGGCGGATACTTGGGCTAATTTGTTGAGTTCTAGAGGGGCTGGGGATTCAGGCTCGATCGCCTCGACAACAGCGGCTACCTCTGGATTCTCTTCGGTTTCCGACCAAGGTTGGACAGGGGAAGCGTTAAAGGCTGGCGGCAGCGGAACTTGAGAGCTTTTGACCGCCGCGAGCAATGATTCTAATTGCGCGCTGGCGCTATCCTCTGCATTGTCAGGCGACTCGATCCTCGGTGACTTTACCTGTGGCCTGTCCAAACTTCTTTCCAAGGCAGCTTTGAATTGCAGGGTGTGGCGCTGCTGCCGGTGCAAGCGGGCTCGCAATTCCCTGCAAATATTTTCTGTGGCGACTAACTGGTGCAACTGTTCGTTGTAGCGCTGCACAGTAGACGCACATTCTCGCTCAACAGTCGCTAGCCTGACTTGGCTGGTTGCCAACTGACTTCTTAAATTTTCGACTAAAATTTCTTGACTTTGGAGGGTTTGATGGGAAACTTCCACTTTGCCAAACAGCCGCGTCAATTGTTCTTGAGTATTTTCGAGTTCTGCAGTCCGCTGTTCTAGCAAAGTTTCGCGATTCTGCAAGGTGTTTTGGGACTCTTCGAGAGCTGTTTCTAGCTGCGCGATGCGCTGCAAAAGGTCGCGGTTGCATTCGTGCAGCGCTTGCATGAGGGTGACTGGGGTTGATCCTTTGCCCTTAGCCTGTTCGGCATTCCCAAGCATATTTTTTAGATTCTCTGAAATCGGGGGCGATCCCACCTCAGTCGGCTGTGTCGGAGATTGCGAATTTTTTGTTTCAGGTTTTGTGGGAATTGCATCTACACTGATGGCGTTGGGAAAATCTACTGTTTGCCAGTCTTCTTCTGGCTGTTGGGGAACGGTTGCAGGAGTGTCTGTCGCATCGGAGGCGATCGGCTCAAAACCCCCAGCAGCAGCAAAATTTGATTGCAATGGTTCGGTATCGGATGGAACAGCAGGGTGCGGTTGGTGCTGATGGGCTCGAAGATCAGCTTCTGACATGGCTTTTTATCCCAATACTCACAGTGTCTCAGATACAGTCTATCCTTAGATATTCTCCCGAAGGAAGCCCCTAAGTAATAGTTGTTGTCATTTTTTCTGTTTTTTCGGACAATAGCCTCTGAATCGAGTCGCGCGATCGAACTACAAGCCAAACTCAAATTCAGGCGTAAGATGCGCCTATGAGCACCCTACAGACGTGAGTTTTGGGTCCAGAGTCCTATCAAAATAATTTTTCCTGATGTCTAACGCACTGTTTCGGTATGCGTGCGATCGCCTAAGCTTTAACAACTGCAAAATGTTTGTCAATGATTGCTGGAACTTCTGCCGGTGCAATGCGGCTGTAGCGAGTTTTGTCCGGCATCACAACTATAACTGGGCCCGCTTTGCACTGTTTGAGACATCCGGTTCCCTGAACTGTAACTTGGTCTTCTAAACCGCGCGAATTCAAAGCATTTTCTAAAGCTTTACAGACTCCTCCAGCGCCCCGCTTCTGGCAGTCTGATTTTTGACATATTAATATTTTGGTTTGGGTTTTTGCCGGAGATTTTACAGTTTGAGCTGCTGTGGAAGAGGAGAATTCGCTTTTGCCGATCGCGCGATCGTCGGATGTCCCTACCGCAACAGACCCATTGGTGGAGTCGAGCAGTTCTGGCGATCGATCGTTTTGACCTTGAGCCAGCTTAAGGCTGCGAGCTTTAAGTTTTATTTTACCGTTTTTTAAATTGAGTTCTTTCTCACCTACAACTTGAACTTTCAACCCGGGCGTCAAAACAGGTAACAGAAATGACCGCAATTCCTTGGAAAGTTTAACAAGAAATTCTACTCCGCGAGCATTGCTAATTCGCAAATATTTAAGTTTGCAGCCATCTTCAATAATCAGGCCGAGGATTTCTCCCTCTAAACTGAATTCGGAAACTTGCTTGCCAGATTTATACATTGTTATGACTCCTTTAAATCGGTTACATCCGTTACATCTTGTACACTGCTCGTGGCCAAACTTCCTTCTAGCTTGAGCTCATTTGCCAGCAGCACTCCAGCCACTGCACCTGTTCTGCCCTAGAAGCGCTGACTTGTTTCAACACGCTGATTAGCTGAGCAGCTTGCTTAATAGTGTTGATTTTTGCCCGCAAAGGTTGGTCAACGGCACACCAGCAGGGAATTTCGAGTTCTTGCAAGCGTTTGTAAACTTGCCACCTATCTAGCCAACTAACTTGCACAATCTCACAAACTTCTAATTCTGCATCTGCTGGATTCATTTTTTGACAACAGTAATAATTTGCATTAATTTTTTCCCTGACTGGTAGCCTGCAGAAGTTAAAAGCTAGATTTCCCAAAATCATCAAGGATTATCAACAGCCCTTCTGAAAAATTCGGCCTTTTGCCTTCTGCCTTCTGCCTTCTGAAGGTGCGCCCCACTTTCAGGAAGTGTTCAGAACGAGAATCTTTTTTAAGCATAACCCAACTGCTAATTATTCTCAATAGGTTTACAAAAAAAAATTCCTACTCTATAAAATCTTCCACTATCGAGGCAGACGCTGCTTGACGGGTAAATCTAGGGTGCTAAACTGACTCTATTGGCAACAAAACTGCCTATTGAGAGGAGAACACCCATGGCCCAGACTCAGAGTGCATTGAGACCATTTGGCCACATAGCCGAAAACCCTGTTCTACTGGAACATTCAGTCACAGCACCGATTTGTGAAGGGATGAACGCGCTGCTGGCTAGTTTTCAGGCTTTATACCTGCAATATCAAAAACATCATTTTGTGGTGGAAGGGGCAGAATTCTACTCCTTGCACCAATTCTTTCAAGAAAGCTACGCAGAAGCTCAAGATAGCGTCCACGAGTTGGGCGAACGGTTAAACGGGTTGGGCGGCATACCAGCAGCGGGTTTTAGCAAGTTAGCCGAACTGTGCTGTTTCGAGCCGGAACCAGACGGCGTGTATTCCTGCCGCCAAATGCTAGAACACGATTTGACAGCCGAACAAGCTATTATAGTTTTGCTGCGCCGTCAAGCAGGACAAGCAGAAAGTTTGGGCGATCGAGCTACGCGCTACCTCTACGAAAAAATCCTGCTAAAAACAGAAGAGCGGGCTTATCACATTTCTCACTTCCTCGCCCCCGATACCTTAGTGCAGTTGAACTTGAACTAACAATTCTTCTTCTTCCTCTTCTTCCTTCGCGCCCTTAGCGCCTTCGCGGTTGGTTATCTGAACCCTAAAAAAAAGCGAGCAGTTTTGTGACTGCCCGCTTTTTTATACAAAGTGCGTTTATCCCCAGGAAATTAAGGCGCTAAAGCATTGCCACGCAACAAGCTACCAATGGTTTTGGCGGTAATCTTCATCTGGATGAAAGGATTTGCTGGTACTACTGTCTTATACAAGTAGCTATCGAAAGTGAGTTTCTGCACATCGCGATCGGCACACATTTCCACAAAAGCTTCGCGGGTAGCGTCGGAACGGTAGAACACGCGCTGCAAAATGTCGAGAACTTTGTAAGTAATGCCGTAGGCTTTATCCCACCGCTTCAGGTAAAGCTTAATTTCCTCTTCAGTCGGAATGCGCGCGCCTTTATTGGAAATCTCCACAATAGTTTCGGCGCACATCCGGCCAGACTTGGCTGCAAAATAGATACCTTCGCCGGAAGACTTGGTAACGTAACCTGCCGCATCGCCTACGAGAGCAACTCGGCCGACAACCCGGCGGGGACGCGGATGTTCTGGGATGGGGTGAGCTTCCACTTTAATAATCTCACCGCCCATCAGTTTTTTGGCAGCGCGGGCGCGGACTCCTGCTTGCAGCTTTTTGATACTGGCTTGATTGACTTTCATCGTGCCCGTACCGACGGCTACGTGGTCGTATTTGGGGAACACCCAAGCGTAGAAGTCGGTAGATACGTCGTCGCCGACGTACATTTCGGCTAAGTCTTGGTAGTAAGCCATTTTATCTTCCGGCAGGCGGATGCGTTCTTGGAAGGCGATCGCATAATTGTAGTCGCCAGCATCGATTGCCTTTGCTACGCGGGAGTTAGCGCCGTCGGCCCCAATCACCAAATCCACTTTCAGAGTTTTCTGAGTTCCCACAGCGGTGCCGTTGGAGTGGTCGGCATAGTGGAGTGTGTAGGGGTCAGTATTGTTGGCGGGAATCTCTAATGTGTGAACGGTGCCGTTAATCAGTTTCGCACCCAACGAAGCCGCCCGATCGCGCATGAAGCCATCGAGCACTTCCCGCCGGCACATACCGATGTATTCGTGTGCGTTTTCAATATTGATGTCCACCTCGACGTTGGAGGGGGAGATCATTTTCATTTTTCTGACTTGGCGGTCAATAATACTTTGCGGCAAGTCAAATTCGCTGACCATGCACAGGGGAATCGCCCCACCGCAGGGTTTGGCGTTGTCTAATTTACGCTCGAATAGGTATGTTTCGATGCCTGCTTTTACCAATGTTTCGGCGGCGGAAGAACCCGCAGGGCCTGAACCTACTACTGCAACCCTTAGTGTCAAAGCTTTTCTCTCCAGTTTTTTACTATAGGCATTACTCAGGTGTGATGGTATCACGGAGTTTGGATGCAGTGGCGTGAAGCAGGGGAGATTTCAATGAAATGAAACAGAGCTTAACAGTTCGATACGAAAATAGGCATCGCGCGAGGGATGGGGCGCGGGAATTGTTGAGCTGTTGGTTGTAGTTTTTAGCAGGAAGGAAATATCTAACGTATGGGAAACCAATGCAAACGCCTATTTTTGATGCAGCCCTCCGACAATTAGCTGTAGCTTCTATTAGCGGATACCAGAAACACATCTCCCCGAGAAAAGGGTTCTCTTGCGCTCACCGAGTGCTGTACGGGGGGGAGTCTTGCTCGCAGTATATCAAGGGCGCGATCACCAAATTGGGTTTGTTTGGGGCGATCAAAGCATCGCGCCGTCGGTTTGCGGCTTGCAAGCGCGCTAATCAAATCTTGAAAGCCCGGTTTAGCAGTGAATCTGGCAGTGATGACCCCAATTTCGAGGGTAACGATGAACCAAAATCCGATCGACCAAAATCTCAGGGGGGAACTCCTCGCAGAAGCTCTCAGGGTGAAAATTACTGTATTGAAGGGCTAGATTGTGGAATCTGGGAATGTTTTTCTGGGCTCGATTGTAGCGGCGCGGATTGTTCTGGGCTCGATTGTAGCGGCGCGGATTGTTCTGGACTCGATTGTAGCGGCGCGGATTGTTCGGGGCTCGATTGTAGTGGCGCGGATTGTTCGGGGCTCGATTGTAGCGGCGCGGATTGTTCTGGACTCGATTGTGGCGGCGCGGATTGTTCTGGGCTCGATTGTGGCTGCGCGGATTGTGGCAGTTGTTTCTAGTTTTACTCCCCAACCGCTCTCCAAATAGGTAAATTTTTTTTACTAAATGTAGGGGAATTTTCAGAGGGTGCGATCGCGATTGTCGATCGAACGCGGTGCAATAAGTTACATTTAAGTTACGTAAAGTTCCTATATAAAATTTCAAATTGCTATGCTCGGTAATTTTCAACAAAGCAACCTGCGGATTGAGCTTGAAGCTTCCGAAACAGCGATTAGAGACAGCTTGTTGCGTCCAACTCAATTGCAGCAGTGGCTGTGGCCGCAGCAGTTGTCTAGCGGTTTGCCGGAAGAATTTGCTCAAGGTTTGACCTTTACAAGTTGGCTAGGCCCCGTGGCAGTTCAGCATCACGTTGATATTGTTGAGCACAATTGTCTGCGGCTGTTATTGAGTCAGGGAATTGACGGATTTCACGAATGGTATTGGGGCGATGGTTGGGTGCAGTCTCGGTTGGAGGGAGTGTCGCTGCTGCCGCTGAATTTGGGGCAAACGGCTAGTTTACTCCGGCTGCGGGAGTTTGTAGCCGGGAAGGGTAAGGGGAAGTAGATAAATGACTCTCCAAAATCATTAGAACAAAGTCTGGTAGTCCTGCATAGGAACGAAAAATCCTAAACACTTTTAGGGGTAAAGAAGCGTTGTAATGATGGATAAAATACCAGAAAGCCCCCACATGATTGGATATCTTTATAGATAGATGAGAACAAAGTCTTTCTTACCAAACGAGATATCCTTTGCTGAAGGGTTTTATTGAATCTTTCGATATCAGAAGTTTTGCCAGTATCTTTCTCCAGAGATTTGTGTCGCTGGGGAAAGATTTTTTTTTAGAGCCTGCCCAAAAATCTGTATAATAGACGGCACATTGTCTGTCAACTACTGGGAGGGAATCCCAAAAACCTTTAGCACCCATTTCAACTCGACTTCGTATATACACCCCTAGAATTTCTTTGCTTAAGGCATCAATTGGCCGCTCTTTCCACTGCTTGTTCCCCTTATTGCCTAAAAACGACTACATTTCATCACGTTGGATCGTTAGCTTGCCTTGGTTTTTTGACTTTACTTGAACTTTCCGGGGGACTGATGCTAATTGTTGAAAAACACATAGTATTGGAATCAGCGGGGGGACACCCTCGTGACTTTGACAATCGCAACTCAAGATATTTTTTCTAATAAAAGCTGAGCTCTCAATTTTTTTGTTTCTTCTGAAATCCTTTGATGTCTCGGGTTTTAAACAAACTGCCTGTGACAATATATACATTTAAAGTTTTGCTGAGCGCTGGGGGTGGGACAATTTTTAACGATGTTTGGATAACCGAAACGGTGACAATTCATGGAGTTGAGAATTAACAAGGCTTAGGTACATCGCATGATAACTCCTTACCCTTACTCTGCCAGACTACCTGAAAGCCACTTCGCTGCCGAAAAACTAAGAGTGTGTTATAAGAACATAATTTGTTCCTTTCTAAAGCGCTATTCTCGACACAACGAACCCCGTGTGTTTCGACTTCGCGTTAATTTTTACCAAAAAAATAAATATGCTCTCCATTCCAGGTATTGCCGTCCAGAAGCTGCTTTACGAAAGTGCCAACTCTCTGGTTTACCGGGCTCTTCGGGAAGCGGATCGCCAACCGCTCATCCTCAAACTGCTCAAAGAAAGCTACCCCACACCTCAAGAATTGCTACGCTACCGCACCGAATACCGAATCACCCGAGAGCTGAAAGAGGCGGGAGTCGTGCAAGTTTATGACTTGCAAAAATACCAAAACAGCCTCGTAATTTTTGTGGAGGACTTTGGTGGGGAATCCTTGAAAATATGGATGCAGCAGCGAAAGTTTAGTCTAAAGGAATTTCTGCTTCTGGCGATCGCTGCCACTGAAACTTTAGGACAAATTCACAGCGCCAATATCATCCACAAAGATATTAACCCCTCAAATATTGTTTATAACCCGGAAACGGGACAGCTCAAAATTATCGACTTTGGCATTTCCACTCAGCTAACGCGAGAAATGCCAACCCTGAAAAATCCCAACGTTTTAGAAGGAACCCTCGCTTACATCTCTCCGGAACAAACTGGTAGGATGAATCGCTCTATCGACTACCGCACTGACTTTTACTCCCTCGGCGTCACCTTCTACGAATTGCTGACAGGAAAACTGCCTTTTGAGACAGAAGACGCTTTAGAGCTAGTTCACTGCCACATTGCCAGACAACCAGTTGCCCCGCACGAAATCAAGCCAGAAATTCCCGTAATTGTGTCTCAAATTGTCAGCAAGCTGATGGCGAAAAATGCGGAAAATCGCTATCAAACTGCATTGGGGCTCAAGCAGGACTTAGAAATGTGCCTGGTTCAATTACAAGAAACTGATAGTATAGAAGAATTTGACTTGGGAACGCTGGATCTTACAGACCATTTCCTGATTCCCGAAAAGTTATACGGTAGAGAAACAGAAGTTTTTCATCTATTAACTGCTTTTGAAAGAGTTCGTAATGCTAGTGCCGAAATGATGCTAGTAGCTGGCTTTTCTGGGATTGGTAAAACCGCAGTAGTGAATGAAGTGCACAAGCCGATCGCCCGACAGCGTGGCTATTTTATCAAAGGCAAATACGACCAATTCCAACGCAATATTCCTTTCAGTGCATTTGTGCAAGCATTTCGGGAATTGATGGGACAATTATTATCAGAAAGTGACGCTCAGTTACACAGGTGGAAAACCCTGATTCTCACCGCAGTAGGTGAGAGTGGGCAAGTCTTGATTGACGTAATTCCTGAATTAGAACACATCATTGGCGCTCAAAGTCCTGCACTAGAATTGTCGGGGAGTGCCGCCCAAAATCGCTTCAATCTGCTGATGCAGAAATTTGTGCAAGTATTTACCCAAGCAGAACATCCCTTAGTGATGTTTCTGGACGATTTGCAGTGGGCAGATTCGGCATCGCTGAAATTGCTACAACTGTTGATGGAGGATACGGGGCATCTGTTAGTATTGGGTGCTTATCGAGATAATGAGGTATCACCGGCTCATCCGTTTATGTTGACTGTGGATGAGATTGTGAAGTCGGGAGCCACGGTGAATACGATTACGCTGCAACCATTGAGTTTAGCAGATCTTAATCAGTTGGTAGCAGATACGCTGATTTGCGATTTATCCTTGGCCGGGCCCTTGACAGAATTGGTTTATCAAAAAACCCAAGGTAATCCCTTTTTCTCGACTCAATTCCTCAAGGCGTTGCATGAAGATGGTCAAATTATTTTTAACCCCCCTCAATCCCCTCTTAGTAAGGGGGGCAGTCAAGGGGGGTGGCAGTGCGATATTAATCAAGTTACATTTGCCGACGCCTCGGATGTGGTGGAGTTTATGGCGACGCAATTGCAGAAGTTGCCGAAAGAAACTCAGGATGTCCTAAAACTGGCGGCTTGCATTGGGGCGCAGTTTGATTTAGATACATTGGCAGTAGTCAGCGAAGAATTACCAGAAGAAACGGAATCAGCGCTGTGGAAAGCCTTGCAAGAAGGACTCATTTTAGTAATTTCAGAAGGCTATAACTTCATTCAAGCAGATGCTCAATCCCCCAATCAATCTGTTGCTAATCCCACTTATAAGTTCCTGCACGATCGCGTCCAGCAAGCGGCTTATTCATTGATTCCCGACGACCAAAAACAAGCCACTCATCTGAAAATAGGACAGTTACTGCTACAAAGTTCTTCCGAGATAGAAACAGAAGAAAAAATATTTGATATTGTGGGGCATTTAAATCAAGGAATTGAGTTAATCCATCCATTAAGTGAACGCTCAGACTTAGCCCAACTCAACTTAGAAGCTGGACGTAAGGCTAGAAATTCTACCGCCTACGCTGCAGCCAATATCTATCTACAAACGGGAATTGAGCTATTGACACCTCAATGCTGGCAAACTCAATATGAATTGGCGCTAAATCTTTATGTTGCTGCTGCTGAAATTGCCTATTTGAATGGTGACTTTGAGCGTATGGAACAGATGGCAGCACTGGTTTTGCAAGAAGCTCAGACGATTTTAGAGCGAGTTAAAATTTACGAAATTCAAATTGCCGCTCAGACAGCCCAGAGCAAGGTGTTAGAAACGATCGCAGTAGCAAGAGAGGCACTCTTACAATTGGGGATTGAACTCCCTGCCGAACCTGATCAAGCCAAGATTGGCAAAGCGCTACAAGCCCTTGCTGCCCTCCTCGGCGGCAGAAAGATTGAGGAATTGGTTGACCTACCTGTGATGACAAATCCACAGACTCAGGCAGCTATGCAACTGTCTGGTATGTTGTTTCCACCCATTTTCCAGGGAATGCCCGGTTTGCTGCCCCTGCTTAGCTCAACGATGGTGAGTTTATCGCTCTCCTTTGGGAATGCGCCCGCATCGACGGTGGGTTATGCGATGCACGGGATGGTGTTCTGTGCCTTTTTACAAGAGGTGGAAACGGGCTATGGCTTTGGGCAATTGGCACTTTCATTGCTCGATCGGTTGAATGTGCCCGAATTCAAGTCCACAGTTCTACTTTTGTTTGGTGGCTGGATTCAGCATCGCCAAGAATCTCTTTTGGCAACGATACCGACGCTGAAAGAGGGCTATAGGTTGGGCATGGAAACAGGCGACTTTGTAAACGCTGGGTACAACATATATATTTGCTTTTATACTTATTTATTCGCTGGGGTAGAACTAGACACTTGGGAACCAGAAATAGCAAATTACAGGGCTGTCATGGCGCAGTTGAAACAATATTCTGCTCGGGTTTATTTGGATATGATTCAGCAGACAGTGCAAAACTTGAGGGAAACCCGTATTCGGCCGGATTTGTTAATAGGCTCTGCCTACGATGAAACGGTGATGATTCCCAAGCACTATCAGGATAATGAATTCACGGCGATCGCCTGTGCCTGCATCTACAAACTGCTGCTTGCTTACTGCTATGGCAATTATACGGCTGCCCTAGACCACATTACCCAAGTCAAACAGTATTTGATGGGAGTATCTGGATCGGCTTTTGTTCCAATTTTTCATTTTTATGCCGCCCTGACGCACCTGGCACTTTTTCCCGCACAGCCAGCAGTTGAGCAAACTGAAATTATTGCCTTAGTGGGAACCCATCAAAGCACGCTGCAAAAGTGGGCGCAAAATGCTCCCATGAATTATCTGCATAAATGGTATTTAGTGGAAGCAGAACGGCAACGGGTGTTGGGCAATAAAGCCGAGGCGATTGAAATGTACGATCGCGCAATTGAAGGAGCCAAAGAAAACAAATATGTTAATGACGAAGCCCTGGCCAACGAACTAGCAGCAAAATTCTACGGGGAATGGGGCAAAACAAAAGTTGCTCAAGCCTACATATTTGAGGCGTATTATTGTTATGTTGACTGGGGAGCCACGGCTAAGGTAACAGATTTAGAAACGCGATATCCCCACTTATTCGCGGTAACTCAACCGGGAAGGAAAAATACTCAAACTACCGTAGCAATGACAACGACTGGTTCGGGTAATCACCTAGATATCACCGCAGTCATGAAGGCTTCTCAGGCGATTTCTGGAGAAATTATGCTAGATAAGCTACTGTCTAGCTTGATGAAAATTTTGATAGAAAATGCAGGGGCGCAACGAGGCTATCTGATTTTGTTAAGCCAGGGACAACTGTTCATTGAAGCTGAAGGGACAATCGATGACGAACTCGTTACCGTGTTGCAGTCAATCCCCGTTGAAACCTGTCAAGAACTTTCCTCCGCAATTGTCAATTATGTGAGCCGCACTCAAGAAAGCGTGGTACTAGATGATGCTGCCCGATCGGGACAATTTACCAACGACCGCCACATCCGAAAGCATCAGCCCAAATCAATTTTATGTGTGCCGCTGATTAATCAATCTCAAATCATTAGTATTGTTTACCTAGAAAATAATTTGACAGCGGGAGCTTTTACCCCAGAAAGAGTGGAAATATTAAAAGTTTTATCTGGACAAGCGGCGATCTCAATTCAAAATTCTAAGCTTTATACAGAAGTACGCGAAAATGAAAGCAGGCTGGCTCAACTAAACAAAGCTTACGAGCGATTTGTTCCCCATCAATTTCTCCAGTTTTTAGAGAAATCAAGCATCATTGATGTGGAATTGGGGGACCAAGTGCAGTTAGAAATGTCCGTGTTGTTTTCCGACATTCGTGATTTCACCACGCTTTCGGAAACTATGACGCCGGAGGATAATTTCAAATTTATCAATTCTTATCTCAGTCGCATGGAACCCGTGATTAATCAAAATAAGGGGTTTATTGATAAATATATTGGCGATGCGATTATGGCGCTGTTTAGCGGTGAGGCGGATAATGCGGTGAAAGCGGGAATTGCGATGCTGCACCGTCTCGCTGAATACAATGAATACTGCGCTAACGCTGGCTGTGCGCCGATTCAGATTGGGATTGGGATTAATACGGGTTCTTTGATGCTGGGAACTGTGGGAGGACCCAATCGCATGGACGGGACAGTCATCAGCGATGCGGTGAATTTAGCTTCTCGTGTGGAAAGTTTGACAAAAAATTATGGCGTTTCGCTGTTAATTACCCAGCCAACTTATGCGCGCCTGAAAAATCCATCCCAGTACACAATCCGCACTCTAGACACGGTAAAAGTCAAGGGAAAATCCGAAGCTGTGACGATTTATGAGGTGTTTGATGCAGATCCACCAGAAATTAAACAAGCCAAGTTAGCTACGCTGGAATTGTTTGCAGAAGCTAGGGTACTTTACTCGGAAGGGAAGTTATTTGAAGCGGCGCGGCTGTTTTCCGAGTGTTGGCGTCAGAATCCGGGCGATCGCGTTGCTAAAATTTACTGGGAACGCTGTGAGTCTGCATTGGTGACTCGCACAAAAATCAAAGACAGGCTACACAATTTAAATTAAGCGGTTGCTATACCTGAAAATCAAAGCAAAATGGCGATCGACTGTTGACGCACCATACAAATTAGGCGATCGAAATCGGGGCTACCACAAAGTATTTGCAGGCTACTAAGCTGTTGCACATTTAAACTGTGATACAAGCATTACCCTTATTTTTGATTTTGCGACCCCATTTAATTATTAATT